>JAZQVL010000050.1:0-18528 GCA_045631805.1 Bacteroidales bacterium
CACGACAGGTCTGTCGTTAGGAAAATCTCTCAAGAACTTCTCCCCCAACTCCTTGGCTTCTTCCACAAAACCACTGGTAAAAGCGAACTTACCACAGCAAGTCTGCTCCGGATTATATTCGACCTTCACTCCGGCAGTGTCTAAAATCTTCATAACATTCTTGGCCGTCTCAGGATAAAACTGATCCATCACACAGGAGATAAATAGGTCGATAGTCATATTTGCAAAATTATAATGTTATGTTAATATATTTTAACAATTGCAAAGATAGAAAAAAGACTAAAGACAAAAGGCGAAAGGCAAAAGTTTTTTTTAATCATGAATGGAGAGAATCAAAAAAATTCGGATATGATTTTGAAACTACTTCTGGATTTTCCATCTCTACAATTCCTATCTTCATAACAAGAGGAACGAGCGCCATCGCGATACGATGATCTTTATAATTATCGAATTTAACAGATTCTTTTTCTATGAAATAAGGTAAAATTCTAGGACATCTCATCTTTAAGACATCATCGGAAATATCTTCAAAAATAATGTTGAGTTTCGACAACTCATTCATCATCGCCTTCTTTCTGTCTGATTCTTTGATAGAGAGATTTTTAAGTCCGGAAAATTCCGCATCGACTTGCAATCCTGCGCAAGTCGCTATGACAGCAGGGAAAATATCGGGTGAATTGCTAAAATCGAAAGTTAAATGTTTTTCACAAACATCCGCTTTCTTTATAATTAAGCCATTATCTGCTGATATTGTTTCAATTCCTAAAGATTTGAAAACATCTTTAGTCGCGGCATCAGCTTGCAATGAATCAATGTTCAAGTCTCTTAAAAATATCTGCGTTTTATCCGACAAGGCAAGAATCTCGTACCAGAAAGCCGCCGCGCTCCAGTCAGGTTCAATTATAAAATCATCTAATTTATATCTCGAAGGATTGACTGTTATCTTCCTTTCATTGCGTTCCACATCGATTCCCGCATCTTTCATCATATTGACAGTCATATCAATATATGGCAAAGAAGAAAGATTTCCTGTCAAAGTGAGCGACAATCCATTTTTCCAAAGAGGCGCTGCGAGCAACAATGAGGATGCGAACTGACTGCTTTGTTCAACGCTTATTTCAAGATTGCCGCCTAATATCTCGCAGCCTTTTATCTTAATAGGCGGATACGATTCTTTTTCAAGATATTCTATTGAAACGCCGAGATTTCTCAACGCATCTACCAATGGTTTTACCGGGCGCTGCTTCATTCTTTCGCTGCCCGTCAAAACGAAAGTTCCTTTTATCATGCTCACCGCAGTCGTAAGAAATCGCAAGACGGTTCCAGCATTGGCGCAGTCTAATTCAACGACATCGTTATCTGACAAACGACTAAAGTCTAATGACAAAAGTTTATGAAGAAGAACTGTGTCGTCAGAGTTTGAGATATGAAGTGATGAGGTAATGGAGTGATGAAGCGATTGTACATTCGACAGGCTCTGGCCTCGATGCCATGAATTTCCCGAATCCCTAAACTCCTGAACTCCATAATAATGCTCAATCATCAAAGCTCTGTTGCTTTCGCTTTTGCTTTGAGGCAAAATTATTTCAGAATTAAAATCAATGTTTAAAGGTGAAATGAGCATTATATGGAAAATTTATCTTTCAAATTCAAAATAGAATCTTTTATATCATAAGGCATAACTTCAACGTCGATAACAGGTTTTTCAGGAGCAGAAATCAGAACAAAACGTGGCTTGCCGCCTTTATTTTTCTTGTCATACGAGATAAATTTCATTATCTCTTCAACGTCGAAACCATTAAGATTCAAGAGATCAAGATTTCCTTTAAACCACATTTCATAGAAGAAAAGCCATTTCTCGTCCAGACCGCAATATTTCACAGAAAGGTATAATGCAGAATACATCCCAAGCGCAACAGCCTCACCATGAGCAAGATAATTATTTTTATCGAAATAAAAAGATTCCAAAGCATGACCGATTGTATGACCGAAATTCAAGATTTTACGCAATCCCGACTCTCTCATATCGAGACTAACTATTTCGTCTTTTGTCGTAGCGGCTTTTTCTATGTAATCCAAATAGTTATCAGCGTCTAAATCCAAAAACGAAGCATCTGCGACAAATGCATATTTCATCATTTCTGCGATACCAGATTTTATATCTCTTTCGTTAAGAGTTTTTAAGAATAGAGTATTTATTATTATACTTTTCGGTTCAGAAAACAATCCTATTTGGTTTTTGCAGTTGTTAAAATTTATTCCGTTTTTTCCGCCAATGGAAGCATCAATCATTGCGAGCAATGTCGTTGGGACATTAACGAAATCTATTCCTCTTTTATATGTTGATGCAGCAAAACCACCGAGGTCCGAAATCGTTCCTCCGCCGAGGTTTATCAAGAGAGAATCTCTTCCTGCCTTAGCCTCAATGAGTTTATTCCATATCAATATAACATTCTCGATGCTTTTACTTTGTTCTCCAGCAGGAATCACGATTTTTGCAACTTCTTTTTCTGGCAACATAGATGCTATCATTGACGAATAAATACCATATATATTTTCATCTGTCAAGACAAAAAATTTATCATAATTATTTGTCATCATCGATATCTGCGACAAAGCGGCTTTACCGAAAAATATATTCATAACGTTAAAATTTCTCTGCAAATTCTTTAAAAATCTTTCCTCTCTCTTCGAAGTTTTTATATCTGTCATAACTTGCCGCTGCTGGCGAAAGAAGACAGACATCTCCTTCTTTAGAATATTCTTTCATCAAATCAAAAGCGCTTTTCATATCTTCATATTCAAAAATATTTCCTTTATAATCAGCAGCTTGTAAAAGTTTTTTCATTGTATTTCCAGCGTCACCTGTCAACATAACATATTGCAAAGGATTTTCTTTCAAGAAGTCAATCAACGGTTGATAATCTATTCCTCTGTCGAAACCGCCGAGTAAAAGAAAATTAACATTTTTTATTGTCTGCAATGCTGCCACCGTAGCCTGAGGGATAGTAGAAATACTATCATTATAAAATTTTACGCCTTTAAAAACGCCGACATACTCCTGACGATGTTCCAAAGGTTTGAATGTTTTGAGATGAGGCAGCAAATCAGAAATCGTCACGCCGAACGAATGGCATGCGCAAAGAGCAGCTTTGATATTCAATTTATTATGTTCGCCTTGCAATGGCATCTCTTCCCAATCCAAGTCATAATCATCGAAGTTATAACTCTCGAAAGTCACATAACGAGTCTGCATCAACTCTGCCGTAAACGACAATTTATTATTTAGGACAGCAATGTCATTATCGCGCATAAAACGCATGATATTGATTTTAGCGTCTTTATATTTTTCAAAAATACCGAAATGATCGAGATGCTCTTCAAAGACATTCAATAAAACTCCGACATGAGGCGACCTATTAATAAACTGTAATTGGTGCGCAGAAAGTTCATAAACTATTATGGTTCTTTTATTTATATTTTGAATACAGTCAAAGACAGGAATTCCGATATTACCAGCCAGAATCACATCTTTTCCAGATTCTTTCAAAAGATGATATATCAATGTTGATGTCGTACTTTTCCCCTTAGTTCCCGTAACTCCAATCACCTGATTATGAAAGGCTTCCAAAAACAAATCAGTCTGTGAACTGATTTTTGAATATTCGATATTTATGTCTTTCACTGAAATTCCAGGTGTTTTAATCACAATATCATAATTGCAAGAAGCATCGAGATAGTTATCTCCATAATAAAGCTCATATCTTTCATTATCAAGACCTTGCAAAGCTGACTCATTCATATCAGCAACACCCACAACAGCATGAGGCAGAAATTTACTCAAAAAATTCAAAGTAGATTTACCTTCACGTCCGAAGCCTGCGATAAGAATCTTCTTTCCTCTCAATCTTTTAAATATCGAATCAATCATTTTCTACGAATTTCTTAAATTATTTTTCAAAATAGCTTCAAAATGTTCTGGAAGATTATTCGTCTCATCATATTGATTCAACAAATCATATATTGACAAAGTCTTTTGCCATTCGTCTTTTGCCATTTGACAATAGTCCAGACAAGCGTTAACCTCTTCCACAGTTCCAACACACTCGAACGGCTTAACATCAACTTCACCATTAAGCTGTTTCAATACAGGAATTAAATCATTGTCTTCCAACAAGTTCTTACCGAAAATTTCAACAAGTTCATTTTGAGGTATAAACGGCGACATTATCAGCCATGTGAAAAGACATTTAGGACATTTGCCGCACCATGAATCCGTTTTACTACCTACATTACAGCTCTTGAATACCTTGTAATAATCCTTATTTTTCGAGAAAAATCGTGCGATTTGAAGTTCGTTCAAAGGTCTCAGAAAACTAAAATATTGAATCTCAGAGCTTATATATTCATCGACATAACTTCTGAAGTCGTTTTCAAAAGCTATTGACTTGCTATATTGATGGTTAACTTCAGTATCCGGTACAGTAGGTTCGTTTGCGCTCGATTCGTTGGAAAGCGCAATATATTTTGAATTTGTCGCGAATCCTATTAACAAAGTATAAAACGCCAACAACGCAGAAAAAGGAGTATGTCCGTTGAGGAAGCCTTCATTATTCATTTTCAACATTGTAGGGTCTAAAGTTCTTTTAATTACTGCCGTTTGTTCCATAGAAAATCCAGCTGTTTCGACACATTCTTTAGTTGCGCCACGAGGATTTATTATCATAGGAATTATCGGTATTTTATTTTTCAATAATTCAACAGTAACAACAGAATCCTTGCCACCTCCAATTGGAACCAAAGTATTTTCTTCAAGTTCTATGTTAATTTTTTCACAAGAAAATTCACCTTCTGATATGATTTCCATAAAATCATTAACATTTTCTTTTATGCCATTGAGATAGAAAAACTCGCCCAAGCCATTAAAATACAATTTCTTCCACCATAGTATCTGTTTCTCATCAATTTTATGAGGAGCGATATATACTTTTTTAGGGCAAGCTAATTTCCAATAGCTTATCAGTTCTATCATTCCGATATTAAAGATAAGAGTATCAATATGACTATCGTTCAGATTATTCCAATCATATAATTTGTTTGATGGTATTTCAAAAGTTGGCGTGAAGAAAAATTTATCATCAAGAGAGAAATAAAATTTCACCAACAAGGCATCATTTTCCAAAGTATAATCGTATCTTTGGAAACGGAAAAATTCATATTCTTCTCGCAAGAGATTATATTTATTTTGGTCGTAATAAGTTGCCATAATGTTAAAATCGAAATTGACGTACAAAATTAACAAAATTATAATTCACAATGCATAATTCATAATGCATATTTTTTATTAACTAATCAAGTCATGAACATAGAGGAACTATTTAAGATTCAAAGCAATACATTGAATGTATCTATTGGCGACGTTTTGATTTCAGAACCGTTTATCGGCGATTTTTATTTCAGGCGTTCCGCCATTTTAATTGTCGATCATAATGACGAAGGTAGTTTCGGTGTCATCATCAACAAAAGGCTCAATGTTCCATTTAATGATATTGTCAGAGGATTTCCAGAATTCAAGGCTGACGTTTATCTTGGCGGACCCGTTGAAACCGACCGACTTTTCTTCATTCATACCATTGGCGAAATGATTCCCGACTCGCACAAAATCATGAGCGGTCTCTATTGGAGCGGCAATATCAATGCTCTTAAAGCAATGATTAAAAACGATTTAATAAAACCTCACGAGCTTAGATTCTATGTAGGTTACGCAGGATGGGACAGCGGACAAATACGCACAGAACTCATAGCAAACACATGGCTTGTCGGCAAATTCAGCACTAAAGAAATACTCCACACCATGCCAGGCAAGATGTGGAGCACTTTTGTTAACAAATTAGGCAAGAAATACACTCTTTGGAACAAATTTCCTGTGAATCCTTCGGATAATTGATACTGTAAAGATACAGTGTTCCTAACACATAATTTAATTAGACGCTTCAATTTGTGTTAATTTTATAGGAATAATTGAAACTTAGAGTCTCTACATTTCACTCCTAATTATTTACGGCTTTATAAAAGAGGTCGTGTATTTCTGTTCTAAGGTTTAATTTTGAAAGTTTGTTATTGTCTGCTGTCGGATAGACTCTATTAGATAAAAATATCACAATCAAATTGTTAGCTGGGTCAGCCCAAGCGAAAGTGCCTGTAAATCCAGAGTGGCCATAGCTTTCCAAAGAAGACTGTTTTGAAGGAGTGTAATATTTCACTTCTGGATCTAATTCAGGTTTGTCGAAACCAATTCCTCTTCTATTTTCATTGTCGGCAAAAGGTGCTGATGTAAAATATTTTACTGTTTCCTCCGAAATAAATTGCGTTCCATTTGCGAAACCATCATTAAGAAGAAGTTGCAACATCACTGCCAAATCTCTTGCATTTGAGAAAAGTCCAGCATGACCAGAAATTCCACCCATCAAGGCTGCGGTCTGATCATGTACATCACCTATAATCAATTGGTTACGAAAATATTTATCATCTTCAGTAGGAACGATATTACTTACATCAAATTTTGTCAAAGGCCTGAAACAAATATGATTAAGATTCAACGGCTCAAAGAAATTATCTTCAAGATACGATTCAAACGATTGATTTGTAAGAGATTCCACAATTTGAGGAACGAAATAAAATCCCAAATCACTATATTTATATTTTTTCTCTTTCAGTTCCGACTTCATTATCGTGTCATAAATAACATTTTTAAAGTCCTCAGAAATGTATAGATTTTTCGCGACACGAACAGTATGCTCCTCATCAATATTTTCTCTAAAATATTGCATATCAGGGCGATTATTTTTGCAAGTTGTTTTATAAATAGGAATCCAAGCTGTCATTCCAGATTGATGAGTAAGAAACTCTATCAACTTTATTTCACCTTTATCTGATTGATTTAGAAAAGGAAAGAAATCGCCAAGAGTTGAATTGACATCCAATTTTCCTTCATCATAAAGTTTCATCAAAGCAAATGAAGACGCAAAGACTTTTGTTAAAGACGCTATATCATAAAGTGATTCATAATGAACAAGTTGCTCACCTTCATAAGTATATTTACCATAATTTTTGTCATATATTATTTTTCCATCTTTAAGAGCCAGAATCTGACAACCTGGGAAGGCTTTTTGATTCATAGCATCAATCACAAGTGAGTCTATTTTTCGAGTATATATATTATCTATCAAAGAGATAGGCAAAGTTTCCGGAGAAAGGAACGCATTAAATTCAAGTCCGTCCCCACATTTATATTTCTTTGTCGATACAGGAAGTTTTCCTTTTGGAGACATTTTTCCCATCAAAATATCAGCCATCGCATTAGCGACCATCTGATTATCTTCATATCCGACAAGAACCGACTTCACATTTTTATTAAAAGAAAACTTATCTAAAGCGTATGGACTTCCGAACAAATTGAAAATCACTTTATTACTTTTATTTAAATTATCAACAAAAGAAACCATACTTGATGTTATTCCATAATTTTTTGATGGATAACTTGATGTATTTCTGATATTTACAATCACATAATCATACGATTTCAATTGTTTTGCTGTTCTTTTAACTTCTTCATCAGACATATCATTTTTCAATAAAAACGCCGTGTTTTTCACACCCTTTTCATTTAATTCATTAGATATAAAATTATCGTTTCCAAAAGTAACGACCGCTATTTTCTTGTCCGAATTTTTCTTTAAAGGAAGTATATCCTTTTTATTCTCAAGCATTGTAACAGCCTCATTATAAAGACGTTGTTTCAAGATAAAATATCTATTCTGATTCAAATCATTGTTTAATCTTTCTGTTTGTTGAGGTTTATAATCATCAAGTCCGAGCTGATATTTATGTCTTAATATTTTTTTACAACTCTCCTCCACTCTATCTCTCACGAGCGCATCATTTTTAGCAGCTTCAATAATTATTTTTATTGATTCTTCAACATTTATCGGTAGAAGCATAATATCATTGCCAGCCATAAGTGTTTGAAGGCAAACGCTATCTGGATCAATTCCGTTGTAAGCGCCTTTCATTTCCAATCCATCAGTAAAGATAATTCCATCAAATTTCATTTTTTCCTTCAACAAATCTGTCACAATATTTTTAGAAAGAGACGACGATTTATTGACGACAGGTTCGAGAGCTGGAAAATAAAGATGACCGACCATAGCACCTTTCACACCATTTTCAATGGAATATTTGAACGGATAAAGTTCTATTTTTTCTATTTCCTCAAGAGAATTTTTAATGACAGGCAAGGCATGATGAGAATCAGTTTTAGTGTTGCCATGACCCGGGAAATGTTTCATGGAAGGCAGCACGCCATTATTTTGGAGCGCCAAGGCGTATGCCGTTCCCTTACGGGCCACATTATCAGGATTTTCGCCAAAGCTACGGAATCCAATCACTGGATTATTGGGTTCGTTGTTGACGTCAATATCTGGAGCGAAATTAACATTTATTCCAAGGCGAACACACTGTTCAGCTATTTGACGACCCATTTCTGAGATAAGAGAATCGTTGGTTATAGCGCCGAGCGTCATTTGATAAGGATATGATAATCCGTCATTTATACGCATACCGAGTCCCCATTCCCCATCGATAGCAATCATCAAAGGCGTTTGAGCCATCGATTGCCATTCGTTAGTTTGCTTCAACAACAATTCAGCATCTGTTCGGAAGAATGTCACGCCACCTATATTATATTTATCAATATATTCGGCTATTTTAACATCGAAATCCTTGTTCGGCTGATTTGCCCTAAGATTCATAAGCTGTCCGACCTGTTGTTCCAATGTCAAAGAATTAAAGACAGAATCGACCCATCTGTCTTCTTCATTTTGTGAAAAAACATTAAGAGAAATTATAAAAGCGAATACTGATAATAATATTTTTTTCATTGTTTAATAATTTTTACAAATTCTACAAGTTCTTCAAAATCAAATGGTTTAATAATTATTTTTTTATCCTTATCAAGAAGATAAAAACTTGGAGTAGCTGTTACAGCATAATTGCTGACATGAGGGCTATCCCATTCTAAACCATCATGATAGAAATATTCATCTATTTTATTTTTCTTTACAAGGTTTTTTATTTTTTTCAAATCACCTTTTACGCTCACTGCAACCATAGAGACATTAGGATTTTCATCAAGAAAAATTTTCAACTGCTTGATATTTTCCCTGCAATGTTCGCAAGAATACGACCAGAAATAAACGATAGTATATTCATTTTCAATATCGTACAAATTAAAGTCCTCATCAAAAATCGTTTTGCCATAAATATTTTCCGCCTGGTTTCCAATTTTAACTCTTGAATTAAATTCAACAATAGAATTCAATTCATCATATTGATTTTCATCACATTTCAATTCTTCAGAATAAGGAATCCTTGTCATATAATCGACAATATCCTCATATCCAAGAACATTAAATCCTTCAATAAGATATTGAAAGACAAATTTATACATTTCAAAATTAACAGAAGCACGATACAACACGTTATCTATTCCGAGAATAATTGACATTATTTGCTGATCGTGAGTTTGTCCTGAAGTTTGCTGAATTGAAAGGAAGTCGATTATTTTAGTTGTTAAAACATTTGTAGGAATCAAGTACAAATCATTAAAGTCAACATCATTGAAAAAATTGGCAATCAATTCGTTGCGTTGTTTTTGAAAATCCACGTCAAGATTTAAAGGCATAAATCTATCTACACGAATCAATGCTGATGCATAGTTATTATTTTTTAACAAAGAATCAGTAAAAGCTACGAAAGACTGTTGCAGTTTTTGATATTCACCTTTTGCATTAAGATAGAATTCTGATTTTTTATCGTATGAACGAAGAATAGGCTTCAACAAATCCTGCGAATTCATTGTCTGTTCTTTAAATGACAAGTATCTATACCAATCAGTATTTATTTGAGAATCAATAAATTCTATTTCTTCCAATCTATTAATATCTTTCAATACGAATTTTACATCATCATTTTCATAAAGGAAATCGAAAGCGAAGCCATATTCAGTTTCAATCTGATACATTCCTTTTTCGAGCTGTGTATTGAAATCGATACGTTTATCGTGCGACATCATGACAGAATCAAGCACATCCATATACAAGCCAGTGTAAGCGTTGAGATACACTTTCTGTTGAGGAAGGTTGAAAAATGTTCCTGACACCGTCTGAGAGAAAACACCCAAAGGAGCAAGAAAAAACAATATGATTATCAACGACTTTAAAGCTTTCATATTCAAAAATGTTACTTAACAAAGATAAGAAAAAAAAAGACTACAAGACCACAAGACCACAAGACTACAAGTTTTTTTTAATTAGGAATTAGGAATTAGGAGTTAGGAATTTTCATTAACTTTGCATTCTTCTAAAATCGACATGTATTTTACCATAAAACATTGACATTCTAATGAAAGCCCAGATAACAAATAAAGAAATATGGAAGATAGCGATTCCTATTATGTTAGGAAATTTAGCGCAGACCATCATCAATTTCACCGACACTGCTTTTTTAGGTCATTTAGGTGTTATTGAATTGGGTGCATCTATGTTGGCAGGACTTTTCTATTTCGTGTTCACCACCATTGCGACTGGTTTCGCCATTGGCATCCAGATTATTATAGCAAGACGATTCGGCGAAGGCAACAAGGAAAGAGTCGGCGTGATTTTCGAACATGGAGCGTTCTTCGTTTTAATTTTAGGAACGATATTATTTTCCATTTTATATTTCTTCTCTGAGTCACTTCTTGGCTGGCTCATCGACTCGCCTAATATCTACGCGTCGGCATTAGATTACATAAAATATCGCCAGTTCGGCATCATATTCGTTTGTTTCAACTTTTTGTACAGAGGTTTATATGTAGGAATATCCAACACCAAAGCCATTACTTATTCCACAATAATAATGGCGATTGTTAATATATTTTTAGATTATTGCTTAATATTCGGTAATTGGGGTTTCCCAGAAATGGGCATCGGAGGAGCAGCATTAGCATCATTCTGCGCAGAAGTCGCGGCATTCTTATTCTTCACAATCTATAGTTACATCACTTTGAGAAACAAAGACTTCGGCATGTTCAAAGTTCATAAATTGGAATCAGAATTAATGAAGAGAATCTTAAAAATAGCCACACCTACTATGATTCAGAAGTTATTCTCATTCGGAGTTTGGTTTGTCTTTTTCATATTAATAGAAAAAATGGGCGAAACAGCAACAGGCATCTCTTCTATCGTAAGAAGCGTTTATATGATTCTCATCACTCCATGCTTCGCTTTTGCAACAACGACTAACACATTGGTCAGCAGAACTATTGGAGCAGGACATCCGGAACAAGTCTTCGACACAATTACCAAAATTATGAAGAACTGCATCGTCTGCACCATACCAATTATTTTAGTCATTATGATATTCCCTATTCAAGTGGCAAGCATCTACACCGACGACATCAACTTCGCACAAATGGTAGTACCTTCGATATATGTCATTTGTCTCGGCACTATCTTACAGGGCGTCGGCAACTCATATTTCGAGGCAGTATCAGGCACTGGCAACACATCGGCAGCATTATATCTTGAAGCAGCAATTCTGGTCATTTACACCATTTATATCTGGATAATGTCAACAATATGCGCCGACGTTCACTGGGTATGGACAGCAGAAATCATTTACGGCGGATTGCTCGCTATTGTGTGCTATTTATATATGAAAATGGCGAAATGGAATGAGAAGAGGATTTGATTAATTAGGAATTAGAAATTAGGAATTGAGGAATTGAGGTAATTATTGTAGAGACGCGTCAATGTTACCTTAAAAAAATAAACACACATTGACACGTCTGATTTATTAAGAATTAATTATGAAAATTATATTAACAATATTCGGTTTATTATCATTAACATTGGGTGTTATTGGGATTTTCGTTCCGATATTGCCGACGACGCCTCTTTTGCTTCTTGCGGCTTGGTGTTTCTTCAGGAGTTCCAAGACTTTATACGAGAAGCTCATCAACAGCAAGCATTTAGGTTCGTATATAAAAAACTTCAGAGAGAATAAGATTATCCCTCTGAAGACCAAAATTTATATCATCACATTATTGTGGGCCAGCTTGATTTACTGCATTTTCTTCGTCGCAGTCGGAATGCTCTGGCTACAAATTATATTGTCGATAATATTAATTGGCGTCACGATGCATATACTTTCTTATAAAAGCTAAACAAGGACCACTTCAATGAAGTAGTCCTTGTTTAAAATAGCGAATATTAAATTTCTTACTTCTTGCTCAAACTCAAAATCACTGTAAATGTTTCGAATGTTTCCATGAATTCTTGTTCGAGCTCTGCTATTTGAGCTTCGTTGAGTTTGAGTCCTTTGGTTTCATTTTTTTAATTTGTTATAATTCAAATTTTTCACCTCTTTTCATACGTTCGCGGAATTCTGCGGCTGCAGTGTACATGACGTCGCTGCTGGAATTGATAGCTGTCTCAACAGAATCTTGAACAACACCAATGATAAATCCTACTCCAACGACCTGCATCGCTATATCGTTGCTGATACCAAAGAGTGAGCATGCCATAGGGATTAGCAAGAGAGAACCGCCGGCAACACCAGAAGCTCCACATGCTGCCAATGCAGCGATAACACTGAGAACCAAAGCACTTCCCAAGGTCACTTCAATACCCATAGTATGACATGTGGCAAGAGTCATAACTGTAATGGTAACTGCTGCACCATCCATATTTACAATACTGCCAAGAGGAATACATACCGAATAGAAATTTTCATCCAATCCCATGCGTTTACATAACTCCATGTTTACAGGAATATTAGCTGCCGATGAACGTGTAAAGAAAGCACTGACAGCACTCTCTTTCAAACATCTAAGTACCAAAGGATACGGGTTACGATGAAGCATTATGGCAATAATGAGTGGGTTGATGACCAAAGCCATTGTCAACATACAACCTACGAGTACCAACAAAAGTCTTCCGTATGTGGTAAATATTTCCAAGCCACTTTGCGACACTGTTGTATAGACCAAACCGAGAATACCGAATGGTGCACATTGGATGACCCAAGCCACCACCTTTGAAATAGAGTTTGCCCATTGACGCAAATTACTTATAGTCGTTTCATTAGCGACAGATTTAAGAGCCAATCCAACAATCACAGCCCAGAAGAGGATGCTCAAATAGTTGGCATTCGCTATTGCTGTGATAGGGTTTGTAATGACACCTTTTACAATGTTACCGAATATATCGGAGAGTTTACCTGGAGCGGAACTGGCAACACCTTCCACGTTGGCAAGCGCGATAGACGTAGGGAACAGCATACTTGCAAACACAGCCAACACAGCGGCGATGAGAGTAGTGAGCATATAACGCAAGATAACTATACGAAAACGACTGTCTAAGCCACCGCGTGCTGTTGCTATCGACGAAGCCACCAACACTGCTACCAATATTGGAGCAATGCCTTTGAGCGCGCCTACAAACAAGTCGCCCAACATAGAGATGATACTAACACCTGGCAAAAAAATCGCCAAGACAGCACCAATGATAATACCTATCAAAATACGTAGCATAAGATTACTCTGTTGCCATGATTGAAGAACAGATTTTAATGATTTCATAACTTATTGTTTCTATTATTTTTAATTATGAATTATAAATTAACGTGAGTTCGATATAAAATAATTCATTAAAAATGAATAACATAACGATATTTTTTGTATCTTTAAAGAGCAAACAAAAGAACAAAACGTTATGTTATCCGACAACAAAGTTATTGAAATTTTCTATATGGCAGACGACTTCTGCATTTTTTTAATGAAACAGTAAAAAAACATTCCATTGATGACACAAAGAGACATAGAAACAAACCGAGTCGTCTTTCCGATGCATGACATGTGCGTATAAAAATCGAGGTTCATATTTTGCAGGGATTCCGCTGCGCTCCATCACCTGCCTATGCTCTGTCACCCTTTCAGGGTTATTTTCTCAATTAAATAATAACCACTTGATTATATAATAATTCTTATATCGAACTCACGTTATAATATGTCGGCATAGGCGGAAGCTATATGATTTTACATCATCCGTCTCCAAAAAAAAAGGCGTTACCCCTATTTTTAAGAGTAACGCCCTAATTATGCATTATGAATTATGAATTAAAGGCAGAGTCTAAATCCATAATTGGACCCACGCTCATCTTGTTCGAGGCTAAAACGTTTCGCCACACGGCAGTACTCCGCTTCATGGCCCCAACCACCGCCACGACTCACACGATGTTTTGTGGAAGTTTCTGCCTGATCTGGGCCTTGTGGATTTTCTCCTGGGCTATTTCCATAGTAATTACCACCATACCAGTCATTGCACCATTCCAACACATTGCCACTCATGTCATATATACCTAATTCATTGGCTTTTTTAGTCTTAACATCATGTGTCTTAGTTTTACCTGTCTGATCAACAAGGTTACCAGAGTACCAAGCAACTTCACCTACATCGTTGCTACCGCTGTACATATATCCCTTAGATCTATTGCCTCCTCTTGCAGCATATTCCCATTCCGCTTCTGTAGGAAGCCTGAAGTTCTTGCCTGTAAGCTCGTTCAGCTTAGATATAAATGTCTGGCAATCACCTATAGTAGATTCCTCGCTATCACCCCATGACATAAATTCTGCTGGTCTTTGAGGATAATAAACGTCATTATTCATGAGTTCACCCCAGCTTGCAGGGCTGTCACTGCCCATCACTGCTTTCCAGAGTTCCTGTGTCACCTCTGTCTCTCCTATGCTGTAAGTGGTTAAGGTAACATTATGCGCCGGCTCTTCGTCTGCATAATCCGTGATGCCATCATATGGGTTATATTCAGATCCCATTTTAAAGGTACCTCCTTCAACTTGTATCATATTAAAGCTAACGCCGTTAACAGTAATGGTTTCGATAACTATTGGTGGAAATTCTGTTGTTGCACATGCTTCTGTTGAATGTTCTGATTCTCCTATTTCGTTAACTGCTGTAACCTTGTAGCAATATTGTGTTCCTGCTGTCAAGCCTTCAACTGTATATGATGTTACTGTCAAACCAGAGACAACAACTGTCTCTCCGTTATAAACATTATAGCTTGTAGCATTTTGAACAGCGTCCCATGTTAATGAGATTGTTGTTTGACCTGTTGCTGTTGCAACTAAGTTTGTTGGAGCTGCAGGAGCTGTAGGTACTGATTCTGTTGTTGCGCATGCTTCTGCTGAATGTTCTGATTCTCCTATTTCGTTAACTGCTGTAACATTGTAACAATATTCTGTTCCTGCTGTCAAGCCTTCAACTGTATATGATGTTACTGTCAAACCAGAGGCAACAACATTTTCATTGCTGTAAACGTTATAACTTGTAGCATTTGGAACAGCTGTCCATGTTAATGAGATTGTTGTTTGACCTGTTGCTGTAGCGACTAAGTTTGTTGGAGCTGCTGGAACTGTAGGTGTAACTGGTTCCGATTCTGTTGTTGCGCAAGCAGATTCTGAAGCTTCCGATTCGCCTGCTTCGTTAACTGCTTTAACTTCATAGCAATATTGTGTTCCAGGTGTCAAGTTTTTAACTATGTATGTTGTTTGCGCAAAACCTGAGACAACAACATTGCCATTGCTGTAAACTTTATAACTTGTAGCATTTTGAACAGCGTCCCATGTTAATGAGATTGTTGTCTGACCTGTTGCTGTAGCGACTAAGTTTGTTGGCGCTTCTGGAATAGTAGATTCTTCTGGTTGTCCAGGATTTATAATCGTAGTTGCGCATAGGCGGAAGCCAATATCATAAGCTTTGGTGTCAGCGTCGTTATAACTATAATACTCCACTTTGCAATTATCTGCTGAGAGGGAAAAAGCACCACCATAAAAACGATACAAATAATTATTATAAGTACTAGTAGTCCATTCTGCCACATTACCGCTCATATCGTATATACCTAATTCATTTGGAGATTTGGTCTTCACATCGTGTGTCTGACTGCTGCTGTTGCCATTGTACCATGCTACATCTCCTACGGTATTGCTTCCACTGTATTTGTAACCTTGAGATTTATTTCCACCTTTTGCGGCACGTAGCCATTGGCTTTTAGTCGGAACTATAAAGTTTTCACCTGTAAGCAGGTTCAATTTCTCTACGAATTCTTGGCATTCCTCCAAAGTAACTCGTTCCACTGGTCTTTGAGGTTCTTTAAAATAGCTTGGGTTACTACCCATCACAGCTTGCCATAATGCTTGTGTCACCTCTGTTTCGCCAATATAATAGTCAGAGATATCATTTCCATTGCCTTCCACTTCTATCATAGTGAAGGTCACACCATTAACTGTAAAAGTTCCTGAAGGATTTGATGGCACTTCTGTTGTTGCACATGCTTCTGCTGAAGGTTCTGATTCGCCAGCTTCGGTAACTGCTGTAACATAGTAGCAATAATTTATTCCTGCTGTCAAATTTTCAACTGTGTATGTTGGTTCTGTCAAACCAGAGGCAACAACATCGTCATTGCTGTAAACCTTATAACTTGTAGCATTTTGAACAGCGTCCCATGTTAATGAGATTGCTGTCTGACCTGTTGCTGTAGCGACTAAGTTTGTTGGCGCTTCTGGAATAGTAGGTTCTTCTGGTTGTTCAGGATTTGTAATCGTAGATAGACATAGGCGGAAGCCAATATCTTCAGTTGCTGTGGCAGGTACGGCATAGCTATAATATGTCACTTTGCAACATTCATTGTCGTGGTCATAAGCACCACCATGAAAATGACGATACTCTTTATTATCATTATTAAAAGAAACTATATCACTAGTCCATTCTGCCACATTACCGCTCATATCGTATATACCTAATTCATTTTGAGATTTGGTCTTCACATTTTGTGTTTCATAGCAGTTGCCAACGTACCATGCCACATCAGCTACGTTATTGCTTCCGCTGTATGTGTAACCTTGAGATTTATTTCCACCTTTTGCTGCATATAGCCATTCCGCATCTGTAGGCAGTCTGAAGGTTTTGCCTGTAAGTTCATTTAATTTCGTGATAAATTCTTGGCATTTATTCCAAGAAACATTTTCCACTGGTCTTTGAGGATTACCGCTGAAGTTGCTTGGGTTGCTGCCCATAACGGCTTGCCATAATGCTTGTGTCACCTCTGTTTCGCCAATATAATAGTCAGAGATATCATCATTGCCTTCCACTTCTATCATAGTGAAGGTCACATCGTTAACTGTAAAAGTTCCTGGAGGATTTGATGGCACTTCTGGATCTGGTGTTCCTGGTTCTTCTGGTTCTTCTTCATCCATCTCTTCCCAACGCAAAGTGCCTTTTTCCACGTTGGATACATATCTGTAATAAAACTTGTTACCTTCTACGCCTTTTTTGAACTCATAGCCGCCCTTGCTACACTTCAATATAACGTTGTTGTTGTCATTTGGCAATAACACAATAAATGATTTTGATGTGCCTGCAGTTACGTTTATTGTCGCTGTTGCACTTTCTGTAACAACGAAATCGTATTTATTTGTGCTGTCGTTATATTGGAGGTTATATTCAGTGCCTTTTATAGCAGCTCCGCTTAATTCCGCAACGCTGTCCAAATCTAAATACGCTATAGCGATCTGGTTCTTCAATACGCCACGTAACGGAAGTATTATTTCTCCGTCTTCTTCAACAGCTGTAACACTAACTTTAGCTATATGGCAATAGCCCAAATCTCCAATGCTGCCGCTTTGTTCTGCTATGCTACCGCTTACGCTTGTTATAATTTCGTCTTCGCCTACTTTGTTTTCTGTAATGTATGGAACATCAAGATTTTTGGAATTACCCAAGTACCATACTTCATATTCATCGCCTACTTCAATAAGGTTTTCATCAACCTCGCCTTCAAAGGCAAGTTCCGTTGATTGCAATGTAGAAAAAGCTGTAAGCTCTACAATCTGTGGATTTGTCTCGTTTGGTAAAGCGAGATAGATTCTCTCTGTGCCTGTGCTCCATTTTATCGAGCCGTCTTCCATAAGGTTAGTAAAGTCAGACTTGCTACCATTTTTAATAGGTATAGTACAACTCACCTTCACTTTTCTGCCAGTTAGTTCATCAATTGGCTTCTTGCATTGAGTGAAACATAAAACCATCAATGCCATTAAAATTGTAATTGTCTTTTTCATTGTTTGTATTTTTTGAACCTTGGCCATTGGCTGTTGGCCGTTGGCTTTTGTTAATTATTTTTATTTATTTTTCTCTAATGTTAATTGTCAATCTAATTCCTGACTCGTAATTCCTAATTAATCAGACGTGTCAATGTGTGTTTATTTTCATAGGAATCATTGACGCGTCTCTACATCATTTCCTAAAATCTGTGTAATCTGTGCAATCTGTGGTTACACAAATCATCCTCGTTCCATCACTTCGGCAGGCTCCGTGACCTTGATCTTGCGAAAGCGAAAGCGAGGCATCCCAAAAC
>JAZQVL010000051.1:0-69946 GCA_045631805.1 Bacteroidales bacterium
TTGGAATCTTTTCGCCTTTCTTTCAATCACATAGCTCGCTATGCTCTTTCAAGAAAAACAAAAATCTTCTCAAAGAAAAATTCATAAATCATTTGCAAAGCAATTTATAGAAATCCCCTATAAAGTTTTTTCACAAATAAGAATTCTTTCGTATTTTTGTTTGTTGATAAAAAACAATCTTTAACTATGAAACAAACTAAAATTGTAGCTTCCATCAGCGACCTCCGCTGCGAGGTTGACTTCTTACGTGAATTATATAAATCCGGCGTCAATGTCATGAGAATCAATACAGCTCACGCCACCCCAGAAGGAATAAGAAATGTCATCAATAATATAAGAGAAGTTTCTAATTACATCGCAATTCTTATTGATACTAAAGGACCAGAAATAAGGACTACAGCCGTTGAGGAACATATTTATTTCCAGACTGGCGACAAAGTGAAAATATGCGGCAACACCTCAGAAATGACGACACATGAATGTATCAACGTATCACATCCTAATTTCGTTCACGACTTGAACATAGGCAACGACGTGCTTTTCGACGACGGCGAACTCGCAATGAAAATCGTAGATAAGACCGACGACACTCTTTATGCCGTAGTCCAAAACGACGGACGACTCGGTTCAAGAAAAAGCGTCAATGTTCCAGGTGTTCACATCGAACTGCCTGCATTGACAGAAAAAGACAAGACAAATATCAAGTTAGCGATAGAAGAAGACATCGATTTCATCGCTCATTCTTTCGTAAGAAGCAAAGATGACGTGAAAGCCGTCCAAGACATTCTTGATGAATACGGCAGCGACATAAAAATAATCTCTAAAATCGAAAATCAGGAAGGCGTAGATAACATAGACGAAATAATCGAGGCATCATACGGAATTATGATTGCTCGCGGCGACCTCGGCATAGAAGTGCCTATCGAAAACATCCCAGGAATTCAACGCAGGATAATACGCAAATGTGTCATCGCCAACAAACCAGTCATCGTGGCGACACAAATGCTCCACACCATGATTAAAAATCCTCGTCCAACACGAGCCGAAGTGACCGACATCGCCAATGCGATTTATTACCGCACCGACGCCCTCATGCTCAGCGGCGAGACAGCATCAGGGAAATATCCAATAGAAGCAGTGAAAATAATGGCTTCGATAGCAGAACAAGCCGAAAACGACAAACTGCGCGAAAACGACATCGAGATTCCTTTACGAGAAAACAGCGTGACAGAATTCCTCGCAAAAAATGCCATCAAAGCAACAGAAATTCTCGGAGCCAAAGGAATAATCACTGACTCCAACACAGGAAAAACAGCACGCATCCTCTCATCATACCGAGGACCTAACCCCGTCGTAGCTCTATGTTACAAAGAAAAAACAATGAGACGACTCGCTTTAAGCTATGGCATCATACCTATATATCAACATGATAAAAAAGAATTGCACGAACAATACACCGCAGCATTAGAAATGCTCCTACAAAAAGGGTTCGTCAATATGGATGATAAAATAGCATACCTCGGCGGTAGCTTCGGAGAAAAAAAAGGCACGACATTCCTTGAAATAAACAATGTAAAAGACGCTATTGAAACCTTGAACTTTGAACTTTAGATTTAACCATTATGGATAAGAAAGAATTAAGAGCTTATATCAAAACATTAAAGAAGCAACATTCAAAAGAACAGCTTCTCGAACAATCAAAATTGATTCTCAATAAGTTAGAAAATAACAAATCTTTCATCGACGCTAAAACCGTCATGCTTTACAGTTCTCTTCCCGATGAAGTGTTTACTCACGACTTCTTAGACAAATGGCGTAACGAAAAAAGAATCATACTTCCTACTGTTGTAGGCGACGACATCATTCCTGTTGAATTGAAAGAAAACACCGATTTCGCTGTCGGTGATTTCAACATCTTAGAACCTCAAAATGAAGAATATAAAGGTGATTACGATTTGATTGTGGTTCCAGGTGTAGCCTTCGACAAAAACGGCAATCGCATAGGAAGAGGCAAAGGATACTACGACAGATTTCTCTGCAAACACTTAGATGTCAAACGTATCGGAATATGTTTCGACTTCCAATATGTTGATGAAGTCCCTACAGAAGACAACGACATCAGGATGAACGACGTCGTATCTTTATAAGGCTAAAGACTAATGGCTAAAGACTAAAGGAAATTTAACTTTAGCCTTTTGTCATTAGTCATTCGTCAACACAAATCCAAAGCTCCATCTTTGTCCTTTGAAAGTCTTTGGAATATACAATTCTATTTTGTTATTTCCTTTTTTCAGATTGATTTCAACTGGTTCTCGCATCCAATAAAACTGTTCGTCAGTGTAAGGCAGTTCTTCTTCCGGACGATGCCATGTGTTATAATGGAATTTATATTTTTCAGGTTCGTTCCATATTTGTGAAGGAACAACCTCCTCACCATTAATTAATAATCGGCCTTCATTTTCCCATCTGCCTTGTGGGCCTATGCCGCCGGAAATTCTGTTAGAACGAGCCGCCGCTTCAAAACCGACCCACGCTTTTATCGTTGTATCTTCATCAGAATAAATTTCCGTAGTAGCCCAAGCCGTGACCGTATCTCCTATATTAATATCATTAGCTCTACAGAGATCATCTACGTCAATCGCCCCGCCTCTCGCCTCCAAATTAATAGTATCAGCAATCGTTATATTCCATGAAGTATTGGCATTAGGATTCCAGCGCACATCATGATTTTCGAGCAGATTTTCTTTATGATAAAACATCTTATCTTCAAAAGCGACAAGTTCATCGTAAGTGCCTTCGCCTCCATTCCAGAAACGTTCAGAGAATGTCATCATGCCGTTAATCATACCATTATGTAGAGCGATACGAGTTTTGTCATCAACACGCACGTCGTTCCACAAACATAAAATTCCACCCAATGCATTAGTCGTATCTGCAATATCCTGAGCACATGCTTTATGAAGGAACACTTTGTTTGTGAAATAGATAGGATCATAATAATTAAGATAACCCATAAAAGAATCAATATAACGGCCGCCTTTTTTCGCACTTGCCGCATTAGAACCGGCAGCGGTGTTCCAAATCTGACGCACAGTAGTAGAATCGGAAGGAAGTCCAGGGTCCCATGCCATCGCAATACGATTATGTTTCTTGCAAAGACTTTCAGTAAACTTCATAAAGCCTTTTGGGTCGGAGATATAAACCTCATCGGAACCTATATGAAAATAAGGGCACATAGAAACAGGAATTTCATTGCAAAATTCGTCAATACATTTTTCCAAGACCTTCATTCCCTCTTCTGAATCCATGCCGAAACCGAAAGCGCTCCTAAAATAAGCGGAATGTCCAGGCATATCAATCTCAGGCATTATGATAACGCCACGTTCTTTGGCGTATGCAATAAGTTCACGAATCTCATCATAAGTATAAAATTTTCCGCAGTCACGGCCTGGACGCTGATATTGAGGATCATTGAGTTGTGGATAAACTTTACATTCTATACGCCACGCAGGATTATCGGTAAGATGCCAATGAAAATAATTGATTTTATATTGCGACATTAAATCAATTGTCTCTTTCAACATATCCAAAGTCTGAAAGTTACGTCCAGTGTCGTGCATAAAACCCCTGAAAGGATAAACCGACCAATCGTGAATAACGACATCAGGAATGCGATTTTCTGAATCGGAAAGCTGATTCAAAGTCTGCCTTGCCCATATTTCATTACCTTCTATATATACGCGACCTTTTTCCGTTTTAAGATAATATTCATCCTTATTCTGAGGATACATAAGATTATCAGCCGATTTAGCCACCACAACTTCCTTTATCTGATGAAGTTTGTCGTTATTTACAGTTAATTCCTTGGGAGTTGGGATTACATTTTCAACATTAAAAACTTTTTTCTCATTGCATGAAAACAATGATACGGATAACAAAAACAGGACTAATATTTTTCTCATAAAAATCTTTTTTGCAAATCTAATAAAAATGCAAACTAAATTAAAAACGAATCATAAAATATTGTAATTTTGCGCACCAAAAAAATATACAATGAAGTTCAAATTAGATTTTAAAGAAATTATCAATTACGTAGCAACCAAGAAGTTCTGGGTCGAATTGATTATCATGACATTAGGAATGATTGTAACAGCTTGCGCTGTCTATTATTTCCTCGTACCAAGTAAACTTATCATCGGTACAATTTCCGGTCTTTCAATCGTTATCAGTGGAATTTGCGAAAAATTCTTCGGATTCCCACTCAATGTGTCAACAGTTATCTTCATAATCAACGCCATCCTTTTGGTTTTGGCTTACATCTTGATTGACAAAGAATTCGGTATCAAGACTGTTTACACAGCTCTCATTTTAGGTCCAATGATTGGCGTTTTGGAAAAATGGTTCCCATACGAAAACTACATCCAAAAAGGTGCTGAAATCCCTTCAATCATGGGCGACCTTTGGCTTGATCTCTGCTGCTTCGTTATAATGTTGAGTTTAGCTCAAGCTGTATTATTCAAAATTAACGCTTCAACAGGTGGTCTCGACATCTTGGCTAAAATCGTTAATAAATATTTACACTTCGACATCGGTACATCAGTATCAGTAGCCGGTTGGGTTATCTGCTGCACAGCTTTCATGATTAACCCTGCTCGTTTGGTTATCATCGGTTTGATCGGCACATGGATTAACGGCTTAGTTGTTGACTATTTCACAGCAAGCTTCAACAGAAAGAAAAAAGTCTGCATCATCTCTCCAGAACACAACCGCATCAAAGAATATATCGTCAACGACTTATCACGCGGCGTGACACTTTACAATGTTGAAGGCGGTTACACAGGCGAGAAAAAAGTTGAACTCGTTGCTCTTTTAAGCACCGACGAATTCTCAGACTTGATGAGATACATCAACGAAAACGAAATCAACGCTTTCATCACAGCTGGCAACGTAAGCGAAGTTTACGGACTCTGGGGTGACAAAAACAGACTCAAAAACGCTAAAAAAAGCATCTGATAGTTAATAAAAAAAAACGCTTGAAAAATTTTCAAGCGTTTTTTTTATTCGTCATCATGACTATAACTTCCAAAACAACGCTAATTGCAAAACATCATTAAACATTCCGTATCGACCGAAAAGCCTTCTTGTATAAATCACATTGCCATTACTATACGGTTCTTTAAAACTTTTGCAAATAGACGTCATTGAATCAACCGCTCGCAATCCTATCTCTAAATTTTCTTTAACATTAACTCTAAAACCAACTATCGTGTTAAGAACAACTTTATTCCACGGATTGCTCACAGGAACAGGAACTCCTTGTATTTCTTGTCGATAATCAACAAGAAAATCAAAGCTCAATCCCAATTCAAATTTCAACCAAGAAAGATTTATGTCGTTGACATTTATCTTATTAAGATTATAACCAAAAACTACAGGCAAATCGACATAATCCAACTTTATCAAGAAAGGATCATACATAGGACGATTTTCAAGATCTGTAGAATACGATCCTTTTTGAATGTATTTCAACTCCATCTGAACGTCGATGTCGTCGGTGAGATTAAGCCCGACGAAAGCACCGCCAACAAGTCCTAATTTATTATAACCTCCACGAGCGTCACCGCCAACCTGCGAGGCGTCACCGCCTAATACCAATCCTCCAAAAAATTCCTGCGCCACCAAATTCACACTTAAGGCAAAAGCCAAAACAATAAAAAGTAAAAGTCTTTTCATAATTATTTTTCTCTGTTAATACAATAATTCACCAACTCTTTTAATGAAGCAAGAGCTTCAGAATCTTTAATATCACCCAATTGCGACAATGCCTCATTAACAAAATAATTCATCTTATCTTTTGCATAATCGAGACAATGATTCTGATGCACCTTATTTATTATGTCAAGTCTCGCATCCAAGTCATCGCTATGATATTTAATCTTTCTTATGATACTTCTTCTCTCGCCCCTGCTGCAAGTCTTCAAAAGATGAATCAGAGGCAATGTCATCTTATGTTCCTGAATATCATTGCCAGCAGGTTTACCTGTTTTATTGTCAAGTTGATAATCGAAAATGTCGTCTTTTATCTGGAAAGCAATTCCTGCCGATGTACCGAAGCGTTTCATTTTATCAACCTTATTTTCGTCTGCACCAACCGACAATGCACCTACCATACAGCAAGAAGCAATCAAAGAAGCTGTCTTTCTTTCAATAATATCGTAATAATCCTCTTCGGTGATATCCATTCGTCTCGCCTTCTCCATCTGATAAATCTCGCCCTCGCTCATCGCCTTTACAGTCTCGGAAATACAATCTAACATCTGATAGTCTTTATTCTGAAGAGCGAGAAGCATACCCTTAGAAAGAAGATAATCGCCGATGAGGACAGATATTTTATTTTTCCATAAAGCATTGAGAGAAAACATGCCACGACGTTCATCGGAATTATCCACCACGTCATCGTGAATCAATGTAGCAGTGTGCAGCAACTCAATAAAAGCGGCGGCGCGATAAGTGTTTTCATTTATCTCACCATGACATTTTGCCGACAGTAAAACGAACAATGGCCTTACTTGCTTGCCTTTTTGTTTTAAAACATATTTAAGTATCTTATTAAGCAAAGGCATTGGAGATTTAAGGCTATCTTCAAGAAAGACATTGAATTGCTTTAATTCTGGTTCTATCGTTTTTTTTATTACGTCGAGAGTGTTCATCAGAGATTTATTTTTTACAAAGATAGAATTTTTAAGACTACAAGACAACATGACTACAAGACAACAAGAAAATAATTCCTAATTCCTCACTCCTAATTCCTAATTATTATAACTTTTTTCTTTTTTATTCAAAAAAATATTATACCTTTGAGAGTTCAAAAAAGCGTAGAGGAAGAACCAACGCTTAGTAATGTAATTTATTTAATATCAACAAAATAGATAAATCATGAAAAAAGACACAAAAGTTTTTAACTTGATTCGCAAGGAAAAACAACGCCAAATGCACGGCATCGAACTTATCGCTTCAGAAAACTTCGTAAGCGACCAAGTGATGAAAGCCATGGGTTCAGTAATGACAAACAAATATGCTGAAGGTTATCCTGGCAAACGTTACTATGGTGGTTGTCAAATAGTTGACCAAACAGAAGAAATCGCAATAGCAAGAGCATGCGAATTATTCAACGCAACATACGCTAACGTTCAACCACACTCTGGCGCACAAGCTAACATGGCAGTTATGTTAACTTGTTTACAACCAGGTGATACATTCATGGGGCTCGACCTCGCACACGGCGGTCACCTTTCACACGGTTCACCTGTCAACTCATCAGGTATCCTCTACAATCCAGTAGCATACCAAGTAAGCCCTGAAACAGGCCGCGTTGACTACGACAACATGGAAAAGGTAGCACTCGAGAAAAAACCTAAACTCATCATCGCTGGTGCTTCAGCATATTCACGTGACTGGGATTACAAACGCATGCGCGAAATCGCTGACAAAATCGGCGCTATCTTGATGGCTGACGTTTCTCACCCTTCAGGCCTCATCGCTCGCGGTATCCTCAACGACCCATTGGATTACTGTCACATCATCACAACAACAACACACAAGACACTCCGTGGTCCACGCGGCGGTATGATCTTGATGCGTGACGACTTCGAAAACCCATGGGGTTTGACAACACCTAAGGGCGAAGTTAAAATGATGTCAGCTCTCCTCAACAGCGCAGTATTCCCAGGCGTACAAGGCGGTCCACTCGAACACGTCATCGCAAGTAAGGCTGTTGCTTTCGGCGAAGCTCTCTCAGATGAATACTTCGAATACATCCTCCAAGTTAAGAAAAACGCTACAGTGATGGCTAAAGCTTTCACAGACAGAGGTTACAATATCATCTCAGGCGGTACAGACAACCACCTCATGCTCATCGACCTCCGTTCTAAATTCCCTGAAATCACAGGTAGAAAAGTTGAAGACATCCTCGTTCAAGCTGACATCACAGTCAACAAGAACATGGTTCCATTCGACAGCCGTTCTCCATTCCAAACATCAGGTCTCCGCGTAGGTACTCCAGCTATCACAACACGTGGTCTCAAAGAAGAACACATGGAACCTATCGTTGAATTAATCGACGACGTAATCAGCAACATCGACAACGCTGCTAAGATTACTGCAGTAAGAGAAAAAGTCAACGAAATGATGTCAGAATTCCCATTGTTTGCTTGGTAATTTGAAGACTACAAGACTATAAGTCAACAAGACTATAAGCGAGGAGCGCTACTGTTAAAGTGGCGCTCTTCTTTTTACGACTAAGGACTAAAGGAAAAGAAAAAATTCCTAATTCCTAATTCCTAATTCCTAATTAAAAAAACTTTTTGTCTCGTAGTCTTGTGGTCTTGTAGTCTTTTTTATTATCTTTGCGTATTAATTTTTGAATATGAAAGAAATAGTTTTAAGCGGTATAAGACCAACAGGCAATCTCCACCTCGGTAATTATTACGGAGCAGTACAGAATTTCCTTAAATTACAAGATAGTTATAATTGTTATTTTTTCATTGCTGACTATCACTCACTTACAACTCATCCTCATCCAGATGACTTGCACGGAAGAGTAAAACAAATCCTCGTGGAATATCTCGCAGCAGGTCTCGACCCTGAAAAAGCTACATTATATGTCCAAAGCGACGTGCCTGAAGTAGTTGAGTTATACCTCTTCTTAAACATGAACGCTTACATCGGTGAGCTTGAACGCGTCACTACATTTAAAGAAAAAGTACGTAAACAACCAGATAACGTCAACGCTGGCCTCCTTACCTATCCTACTCTCATGGCTGCCGACATCTTGATTCATAAATCAAATTATATCCCTGTAGGAAAAGACCAAGAACAAAACCTTGAAAAAGCACGCGACTTCGCTGAAAGATTCAACCGTATCTACGGCATCGACTACTTCCCAGTGCCTCAAGGATTTAACTTCGGCAACGACCTCATCAAAGTCCCTGGACTCGACGGCAGCGGCAAAATGGGCAAATCGGAAGGCGAAGGCAACGCTATCTTCTTGTGCGAAGACGACAAGTCAATCCGCAAGAAAGTAATGCGCGCAGTAACAGACAGCGGTCCTACAGAACCTAACCAAGTAAAACCAGAAGCAATACAAAACCTTTTTAACCTCATGAAGATTGTATCAACACCTGACACTGTCCAGTTCTTCGACGACGCTTATAATAACATGACAATACGTTATGGCGACATGAAGAAACAACTTGCTGAAGACATCATCCAGGTGGTGACTCCTTTCCGCGAACGCATCAACGAATTGTCAAGCGACGACGAATATATCAAGAAAGTCGCACGAATGGGAGCTGAAAAAGCTCACGAAAGCGCAAGCAAGACAATCAAAGAGGTTAGAGAAATTATCGGATTCAGAAGTTTTTAAATTTTGCTTAAGGTTTAATGCTTAAGGTTTAAGGTCGGTTCAATACACTTTAAGCCTTAAACTTTAAGCCTTAAACTTTAAACTTTAAAAAAATGGAGAAATTTGTTGTTTACGAAGACAAGGTAGAGACAGCGGTCTTGATTGCCGTTTGCACTCAGACTCAGAACAGAGAGAAGACAGAGGAATATCTTGACGAACTCGCTTTCCTAATAGAGACAGCAGGTGGAGTGCCAGTGGCTCGTTTCATCCAGCCTCTCGACCATCCTAACAGCGTGACTTATTTAGGTACAGGCAAGCTCGAAGAGGTCAAACAATATATCAAAGCCGAAAATATCACAATGGCGGTCTTCGACGACGAACTCACTCCTACTCAACTTCGTAACATCGAGAAAGAACTCGAATGCAAAATTTTAGACAGAACAAACCTCATCTTAGACATCTTCGCTAAGAACGCCAGAACAGCTCACGCCAAGACACAAGTGGAACTCGCTCAGTATCAATATATGCTCCCTCGCTTGACTCACTTGTGGACTCACTTGGAGAGACAAAAAGGTGGTATCGGTCTGAGAGGTCCTGGTGAAAAGGAAATTGAAACCGACCGCCGTATCATACGCGACAAAATCACAAGTCTCAAAGAAAGACTTAAAGAAATAGACATGCAGAAGACTGTCCAACGTAAAAACAGAGGACAACTCGTAAGAGTAGCGCTCGTAGGTTACACCAACGTAGGCAAGTCAACGATAATGAATCTGTTAAGTAAATCCGACGTGTTCGCAGAGAACAAACTCTTCGCAACATTGGAGACAACAGTTCGCAAGGTGGTGGTAGAAAATCTCCCATTCCTTCTCTCCGACACTGTAGGTTTCATCAGAAAACTGCCTCACCAACTCGTAGAGTCATTCAAATCAACATTAGACGAGGTTCGTGAGTCTGACATACTTCTTCACGTTGTCGATATTTCACACCCAGATTTCGAATCACAGATTGAGGTAGTAAACAAAACTCTTAACGAAATAGGCGCTGGCGACAAGAAAACCATCATGGTTTTCAATAAGATAGACGCTTATAGTTATGTCGAAAAAGAAGAAGACGATTTAACCCCAGTAACAAAATACAACTACTCACTTGAAGACTGGAAGAAGACATGGATGGCGAAAGGCAACTCATGCATATTCATCTCTGCTGTCGAAAAAGACAACTATCAGGAGTTTAGAGATCTTTTATACCAAGAGATAAAAGACATGCATGCCATCAGATACCCTTACGATAACTTCTTATATTGATAATCATGTACATCGACACTCATTCACATATTTACGACGAGGCTTTCGACACCGACAGAGAATCGGTGTTTCATAGAGCTCTTGAAGTCGGTGTCGAGATGGTGCTGCTTCCTAATACAGATGAAAGCACCATCAAGCCTATGATGGATTTCTACGAAAGTCATCTCGACAACTGCAGAGTGATGATGGGTCTTCATCCAGAAGGCGTCAAAGAAGACTACAAACGTCATCTTTCTGTCATCGAAAAAGAAATGGAAAGACAATGTTGGATTGGAGTCGGTGAAATAGGTTTAGATTTATATTGGGACAAGACATTTGAAAAACAACAAGTTGAGGTTTTAAGAGAACAGCTCGCATGGGCTAAACAGCTGCATCTTCCCGTGTCGCTGCACACCCGAGAAGCTTTCGACCTTATGTTTAAAGTGTTAGAACACGAACAAGACGGAAGCCTGAAAGGTGTTTTCCATTGTTTCAACGGAACAAAAGAACAAGCAGACATCGCTATTTCATTGGGTTTCCACCTCGGACTCGGCGGCGTCATCACATATAAAAACTGCGACGTCAAAAGTTTCTTGAATGAGATACCTTTAAACAAAATACTTCTTGAAACTGACGACCCTTATCTTCCACCTGTTCCATACAGAGGGAAAAGAAACGAAATTTCTTATATGACAGAGGTAGCCAAGAAAATCGCAGAAGTAAAACAAATTGACATTAAAGAAGTTGCAGAAGCAACATCATATAACGCAAGACAATTATTTAATTTTTAACATAAAACTTTAGGTTATGTCAGGAGAAAAAACTTCATTATTAATACTTTATACCGGCGGTACAATCGGAATGATGCAAGACCCACAAACCGGCAGTTTAATACCTTTTGACTTTGACAATCTTTACGACCATTTGCCTGTTTTGAGAAACTTGGATTATCAATTGGATTTTTACGCCTTCGACAATCTCATTGATTCTTCTAACATGACACCTGATTTCTGGGTGACATTGGCAGAGAAAATCGAAAGCTGCTATGAGAAATACGACGGATTCGTTGTATTACACGGTTCCGACACTATGGCTTATACTGCATCGGCCTTGAGTTTTATGTTAGAAAATCTTAACAAACCTGTAGTTTTCACAGGCTCACAGTTGCCTATGGGTATGGTAAGAAGCGACGGAAGAGAGAATATCATCGCAGCAATAGAAATAGCAGCTGCCAAAGACCAAGACACAGCTATGGTTCCAGAAGTAACAATATTCTTTGAAAACCAACTTCTTAGAGGTAACAGAACCACAAAACACAACGCAGAACATTTCAATGCCTTCGTTTCTGGAAATTATCCTTCACTCGCCGACGTCGGCGTTCGCATCAAATATAATAAGGAATATATAATGAAGCCTAACTTTAAAAAGTTAAAACTTCATAAGAAATTAGACAACAATGTCGCAATTTTAAAATTATTCCCTGGCATTACCAAAGAATTCGTTCACCATACATTAAACACACCTAATTTAAAGGCATTGATTATCGAGACTTACGGTTCTGGCAACGCACCGACAGCCTCATGGTTCATCGACGGATTAAAAGAAGCCATCGACAAAGGCCTGATTATATATAATGTAACACAATGCAAATCCGGTTCTGTAGAAATGGGACGCTACGAGACAAGTTTAGATTTAAATAGAATAGGTGTATTGAGCGGACACGACATCACAACAGAGTCGGCAATAGCTAAACTGATGTATCTGTTAGGCGAAGGATACTCTCCTGAAAAAATCAAAGATTTGTTGCAAACACCTATCAGAGGCGAAATGACAGTATAATGACTGATGACTAAAGGCAAAAGACTAAAGGTTATGTTCTTTAGTCCTTTGTCTTTCGACTTTTTTTGAAGATAAAACGTATAAAAAAAGGATAGTTTATTAAATAAAAATTAAGAATAAAATTAATTTAAGCTTGATTTTATCAAAAAAACATTGATATAACAATAGTTAAGCGAATATCAAAAAAGAAAATATTGTTTAAAAATAATTTCGTTTTTTAAAGAAAAAATATGTAACTTTGGGCCGAGTTTTTTAAGGCTTGTAGAAGGAGAGATGTCCGAGTGGTTTAAGGAGCACGCCTGGAAAGTGTGTATACTCCAAAAGGGTATCGCGGGTTCGAATCCCGCTCTCTCCGCAGAGACTTAAAATTCAGCTTGTTAACAATAAAATTGAAATAAACTAAGTTAAATTAAAATAAGTAATCAATCAAAAAAATTAAAAAGTAGTAATCAACATTTCCAATTATGAAAAAATTAATTGCTTTACTCACAATTGCTGGTTTTTTGACATTTGGAATCAGCAATTCAGTTCTTGCACAGCAAGATGAAAACGTTCCACAAACAGAGCAAGTAGCTACAGAAGAAGTTGCTGCAGAAGAAGCTCCAGTAGAAGAAGTTGTAACAACAACAATGACAGAAACAGAAGAAGCACCAACATTCCACGAAGTTCTTAAGAAACAATACATCGACGGTGGTTGGGGATTTATGACACTCGTTCTCGTCTGTTTAGTACTCGGTTTAGCTCTTTCAATCGAAAGAATTATTTACTTAACATTAAGCACATCAAACACTAAGAAATTAGTTGCTGAATTAGAAGTTGCTTTGAACCAAGGCGGCATCGAAAAAGCTAAGGAACTCTGCCGTAACACACGCGGTCCAGTTGCAAGCATTTTCTACCAAGGTTTAATGCGTTTCAACGATGGTCTTGATGAAGTAGAAAAATCAATGATTTCATACGGTTCAGTTATGAACGGTAACCTTTCAAGCGGCACAAGCTGGATTACATTATGTATCGCTTTAGGTCCTAACTTAGGTTTCTTCGGTACAGTTATCGGTATGGTTCAAGCTTTCGACGCTATCGCAGCAGCTGGTGACATCAGCCCAACAATCGTTGCTTCAGGTATGAAAGTTGCTTTGTTGACAACAGTTTTCGGTTTGATCACAGCTATGGTTCTCCAAGTTGCTTATAACTTCATCCTCAACAAGATCGAAAGCATCTTGAACGATATGGAAGAAAGCACAATCAGCTTCATGGACATCTTGAATGACTATTCAAACAAAATCAACAAGTAATTTAGTAACACTAAAAACCCATTAACAATGGAAGATAAATTATTCAAAATAAGTAGGTACATTTTATGGGGACTTGTTGGCATTAGCGTGATAATCCTCGCAATCTGTGCATTCCAAGGCGAATCAAGCGCAGATTTACAGATGTACTTAACATACGCACTCGTAGGATTACTGGTTGTTGCTATACTTTTCGTTCCTATCTATGGAGTAATCGTTGACCCAACTAGTATCAAGAAAATAGGCATTGCTTTAGGCGCATTCGCATTAGTAGCTTTAGTTGCCTATTTAATATCTCCAGGTGCAACATTAAGCCAAGAATATTTAGATTCAATGAACGTCACAGCAAGTAACGAAGCTGTATGTGACTTCTTGATGATGTTCGTTTACATAATGCTCGGAGGCACAATATTAGCAGTACTCGGCTCAGCAGTGGCAAAACTCTTTAACTAATTAAGAAAAAATCAATATGGCAAGACAAAAAAAGAAAGTACCGGATCTCAATGCAGGTTCAATGGCCGATATCTCTTTTTTGCTATTGGTATTCTTTCTAGTTACAACAACTATGGACGTTGACAGCGGTATCACACGTCGTCTTCCTCCTCCAGTTGAAAATCCGGAAATGGACGTCAAAGTTAAAGAAAGAAACATTATGAACGTTATGATTAACAAGTATGATAAATTGTTGGTCAACGGTAAACCTGGTGATGTTACAACTTTGAAAGACATGACAAGAGAATTCATCACTCCAAATCCTAATGATGAAAAAGCTCCAGAAGTTGAAGTAAAAGATATTGAACTTCTCGGTAATGTCATGTTGAACAAAGGCGTCGTATCACTCAAAAATGACCGCGGTACTTCATACGCTATGTACATCAGCGTTCAAAATGAATTGGCTAGAGCTTTCAATGAAATGAGAGATGAAATGTCTCTTAAATACTTTAAACAACATTACGCAGACTTGACAGATAAAGACAAAATCGACGCTATCAACAAAGCTGTCCCTGTCCGTATCTCAGAGGCTGAACCAGAAGAAATCAAATAACATAGGAGATTATTATTATGGCATCAAAATATAGATCAGACGAACCAAAAGAAGTTCCGGCAATGAGTACCGGTTCAATGCCTGACATTATCTTCATGTTAATATTCTTCTTCATGGTTACAACTTCCATGCGTGAAGTATCATTGAAGGTAAAAATGAAATTACCAGAAGCAACCGAAGTTCAAAAATTAGAAAAGAAATCTTTGGTAAGCTATATCTACATCGGACCTCCTACCAACGCTAAAATTTATGGTACAGAGTCTCGTATCCAGCTCAACGATCAATATTCAAGAGTAAACGATATTATCCCATTCGTTGAAAGTGAACGTTTAGCTCGTAATGAAGCTGACCGCCCTCTCCTCACAACTTCATTGAAAATTCATGAAGAAGTAAGAATGGGTCTCGTCACCGATGTTAAACAAGAACTCCGTAAATGCGGTGCATTCCGTATCAACTATTCAGCACGTAAAGCTGAAAAATAATAAGTTCTTAATACGATTAAAAAGACAGCTCAAAAGGCTGTCTTTTTTTTATCGCTTAACTTTATAATTACTTCAGATTATATTTTGTCTGTTTTAACTTTATTATTCGAAGTCTCAGATAATAGGAATAAAATTGATTATATCATAGCGCTTTTTTTGTTATCTTTGTGCCTTTAAAATTGTAATTATAAACTGATTCCATAAATTAAATATGAGAAAAATAACAACATTATTCCTATTTGCTTTATCATTTATATTATCTGCTAATACCTATGCTTCAGGTATCAATGTAACATCTCCATTAGATGCAGAAATCAAAGGTTTTGTCATTGACTCAGAGACAAATGAACCTCTTGAATATGCTACCGTAAGCCTTTTTAACTCTCAAGATTCTACACTTGTTACAGGCGTCATTACAGACATGCAAGGTGCTTTTTCTATTATGGCCAAACCAGGAAAATATTATATTTTAGTACAATTTATGGGCTACCAAACAAATACCATAAATATTAACATCAAAGAAATTCGAGAAATCGTTTCTCTTGGAAGGATAATTATGCATCCAGACTCAGCCTTGCTTGATGAAGTTGAAATTGTTGCTGAAAAAAGTACAATGACAATGACTCTTGACAAACGTGTCTTTAATGTCGGAAAAGACGTAAGCAGCACTGCAGGAAACGCCATCGAGGTCCTTGACAATATTCCTTCCATCAATGTTGATGTCGAAGGCAATGTCAGTTTGCGTGGTGACAGCGGCGTGCAAATTTTAGTCGATGGAAAAGTATCAGGTCTTGCTGGCGTAAGTACTCAAGACGCTCTACGCAGCCTTCAAGCTGATATGATTGAAAGAATTGAAGTCGTGACAAACCCATCTGTACGTTACGACGCTGAAGGAACAGCAGGCATCATCAATATAGTTCTTAAAAAAGACAAACGTAAAGGCTTTAATGCGTCTGTCGATGTTAGAGGTGGATTCCCTGTACAATGGGGCAAAAAATTCATCAAGGAAGACTTCCCATTCCAAAGCGGTATAGGCGCAAGCATCAACTACAGATTCAAGAAATTTAATGTGTTCGCAAATTATAACTATAATTACCGCGACGACATCAGCGACGGTTATACAAAAACTGAATATTTTGAAGGAATATATGGATACGACCCATTGCTCGGAAATCATGACGAGGCAACTCAGATAACTGAGCAGTTCACATATCGTAACCGTAACAGAGAAGGTCATAACTTACGCGGAGGCTTCGACTATTATTTCACTGACAACGACATTCTCACCTTCAGCGCAATGATGCGCCGTTCTGATGGCCATAACACTCCATCTGTAACTTATTTCGATAAGTTCCCATTCCAAGGCACTAATATGTACTCAAAACGTACAGAGGACTGGTACAACAGCAGACCGATGAACGAGTTCACTCTTTCTTACGACAAATATTTCGGAACAAAAGACAACTCTCTTAAAGCATCTGTAAGATATTTCACTAATAAAGATACAGAATGGTCAGACATCATCGATGCTGAGTTCCTCACAGAAGACGATTTGAATGCTAATAATCCATCATCATGGATAAATCAGACGACTTCCGCTGAAGAAAATCAACAAAACCTTCAAGCCACAGTAGATTTCGTTCATCATTACGGACTCTCAACAGTTGAACTCGGCGGTAAATATACAGGCAGATGGATAAATAATAATTTGATTGTCACTGAAAACGATTCTATTCTTCAAGATTATACTCACGACTTCGACTACAATCAACAAGTTGCAGCTATATACGGAAGCTACGGAAGAGAGTTCGGTCGTTTCTCTGGACAAGTAGGATTGCGTTCTGAATTCACACTCATCGACACTTATCTTAAAGGCACTAATGTAGGCAGCAATCAACAATACATTGACATATTTCCAACAGGACACCTTAATTATTCATTGACAGAAGTAGATCAGGTTCAGGCAAGTTATGCACGCCGCATACGCCGTCCGTGGTATGGTCAAATAGCTCCTTTCAGTTCATTCAACGACGACCGTAACATCAGAACTGGTAACCCTGACTTAAAACCAATTTATACCGATAGTTATGAAATTTCTTACCTTCGTTTCTGGGATAGAGGCAACATCAACTTCACAACATATTATCGTCATAGCACTGATGTCATTCGTCAATTCACAACTGTTGTTGGCGATGTCTCAGTAAGTCGTCCAGAAAACTTCGGTATCAGCGATGACTACGGTATCGAATTAGTTGGTTCCCTTGACGTTTTCAAATGGTGGAATGTCAACGGAAGCATCAACTTCTTCAAGTCTAACACTGTCGGCGACTGGAATGGAAGACATTATGTGACAGATTCATATAATACTTTTGCTCGTCTTGTTTGCAAATTCAGAGTCAAAAAAGTATGCGACTTCCAAATCACAGGAAGATATATGGGACCACGCGAAGAGCCACTCGGATATCGTGATGCCAACTATTGGTGTGACTTTGCAGCATCACGCGACGTATTTAACAAAAAAGGAACCATCTCTCTTAATATACGTGACGTTTTTGGCAGCAGACAACACGGCGGCGAGTCATGGGGCGATAATTTCTGGCAATATAGCGAAAGTTCATGGAGTACAACATCAGTGACGCTCAACTTCAACTACCGAATCAACCAACAAAACAAGAAGAGAATGCCATCAAACGGTGGCGGAGGCGAAAGTTTTGAAGGCGGTGACGGCGGAGAAATGGAATATTAAAAAAATACACAAAGAGACGCATCAACATGCGTCTCTTTTTATTAACTTTGCAGCCCGAAACGAGAAAGATATTTCTATAAAAAAAACATTATAAGTCATTATCATCCAAAGTTTTTAGTCATGTCCGAAACAGGTACAGTTAACAACAAGGCTGGAAAAAGCCGCAAATTTTCTATTGATTTTAAGCCTCGCTTATTTTCAACATTAAAAAATTACAACAAAGAAACATTTTCCAAAGATGCTATGGCAGGCATCATCGTTGGTATCGTCGCTATTCCTTTGGCAATCGCTTTCGGTATAGCATCAGGCGTCGGTCCTACCGAAGGTCTCGTCACAGCTATCATGGCAGGTTTCATCATTTCTGCCTTAGGTGGTTCTAAAGTACAGATCGGCGGCCCAACAGGCGCTTTCATCGTTATCATTTATGGTATCATTCAGCAATTTGGTCTGACAGGATTAGCAATAGCAACAATCTTGGCAGGTATTATGCAGATACTCATGGGAGTGTTTAAATTGGGTAGCATCATCAAATTTATGCCTTATCCTATTATCGTAGGTTTTACTGGCGGTATAGCAATCACCATTTTCTCAACACAGATGAACGACCTCTTCGGCATGGGAATAACAAATGTTCCAGCCAACTTCATCGACAAATGGATTTGCTATTTCCAAAACATCAACAACATCAATTGGTGGGCATTATTAATAGGTACTTTAAGCATTTTGATTATCGTCTTCACTCCAAAAATATCCAAGAAAATCCCTGGTTCCTTGTTGGCAATCATCATTATGACAGCTTTGACATGGGTCTTGAAGAAATATGCAGGCATCGACTCTATCAAAACCATCGGCGATTTGTATGAACTGCCTTCTGGTCTTCCTTCATTCAGACTTCCTGCATTAAAAGAAGGCGAAACATTCTTCTCGACAGCACAAGCTGTTCTTCCTTCAGCATTTACTATCGCCATGTTAGGAGCTATCGAGTCATTGCTTTCCGCTATGGTTGCAGATGGCGTCATCAGCGACAAACATAATTCAAACACAGAACTCATAGGCAACGGCATCGCTAATGTCGTCGTTCCTTTCTTTGGCGGAATTCCTGCAACAGGAGCTATCGCTCGTACAATGGCTAACATCAACAATGGCGGCCGTACTCCTGTAGCCGGCATCGTCCATACTCTCGTATTATTATTAGTTCTGTTATTCTTAGGCGGTCTCGTAGGTCTTATTCCTATGTCATGTCTTGCAGGTGTTCTTATCATCGTTTCATACAACATGAGCGGATGGAAAACCATCGTTTCAATGTGCCGTCAGTCAAGAAGCGACATCGCTGTACTTTTCACAACATTATTGCTTACAGTCATATTCGACCTTACTATCGCTATTGAAATAGGTTTGGTTATCGCTATTATCATGTTCATCAAACGTGTTATGGAAAGCACTAATATATCTGTCATCCAAAACGAATTGGATGTCCATAACGACGGAGAACAAGATGAAAAACTTATGATACCTCCACATACTGAAGTATATGAAATTGAAGGTCCTTTCTTCTTCGGTATCGCAAATAAATTTGAAGAATTGTCGCATCGCCGTTCCAATAAAATGATACGAATCATCAGAATGCGTAAGGTTTCTTTCATAGATGCTACAGGTATCCATAACCTTGAACTTTTCATTAAGGCCGCTTTAGACGAAGGCAAAACCATCATTTTGTCAGGCGTTAACGAAAACGTTCATGCAGCGATAAAACAAGCTGGAATCGTTGATATGGTTGGCGAAGAAAATGTCTTAGACCACATCCACAAGGCTCTCACTCGCGCTGAACAAATATCAAAGACAATTGAATGACAACAAAAAACGAGGTTTAGATTCTAAGCCTCGTTTTTTTTATTCATTCTACATCCACCATTTCCTATGTTTGAAGAAATAAATCAATGCTACACTCACAACTAACATAACTCCGATTATAATCCAGAATGTGAGCTTTGTCGTTGCCATGAATGGGAACATCACATTCATTCCAAAAAGACCGGTTATAAAGGTAAGAGGAAGTATGATTGATGAGAGAAGAGTGAGCATCTTCATAATCTCGTTAGTTTTGTTGGTCTGCATCGAATCAAAAGTTTTCGAGAGACCTTCAATCAAATCCTCGTGATCTTCCGTCATATCCCATACCTTTTGATAGTAGTCGAGAATATTACCCCAGTAGTCTTCCATGAATTCAACGTCACCGAAACCTCTGATTTGACCTGTTTCGAAACTATGGAACATTCTAAGCTGCGGTTTAAATATTGTATTGATTGTAATAATGTTCTTTCTGGTTACTGATATTCTCTCAATGATTCGAACTTGCTTGTCACCGAAGAGTTCCTTATTGAGCATCTCTAATTCAAAACCAATTTTCTTCAAGAGATAAAGTGACTCTTTCATAAGTTTTTCAATGATACGATAAAGGAGAATATCTGATGTCACGAGTTCTTTAACCAACGATTCATCGTCACGTTCGCTGTATTCATTGAAAAGTTGGCTTACATGCCAGCGTTTTCTCTCAAGTGTGATGATATAATCCTGACCCCAGAAGAGCTTTACTTCTTTTGGAAAAATAAATTTATCCTGTCTGTCAAAATCTGGATATTGTAGGATGACGAAATAATAATCGTCATAGATGTCTATTTTAGGACGTTGGTTCACCGACCTACAGTCTTCAATATCGAGGGGGTGAAAATGAAATTTCTCTCTCAATTCAACGAAATCTTCTTCCGTCGGGTCTGTAATATGATGCCATTTCAGTTTGCCTACTGTTAATGTTTCTATCATGGTTCCCCCTTTCTTTGATGATAATGAATACTATATTTAAATAATCCTACATAAGATGTATTGGTAAAAAAATCGCACAAAGATAAAAAAAAAGTCAATAAGTCAACAAGACTACATGACAACAAGTTTATTTTAAATACGAATAATTATACACCTATGCGACTTATGATTCTATTTCCACTCGAGACTTTCTATCAAATGTCTAACATCGTCGGTGATAAAATCGATAACTGGAGCTAATGAATCGTTGTTGGTTCTTACATTAAAATATAAAGAGCCTCTCATAAAATGGTTCACACTATCGGTAAGGTAAAACTGCAATGGTGATGCGACGCCCTCTCCTTCAAGGAAATAAACCAGTCCATAAACTTTTCTGTCGTGATTGATGACAACGCTATCGCGTATTCCCATAGCACGGGAAATATGTTTCGTCATCATCGAATACGAGTCTTCTAAATATTCGTTAAGATTGTCATTGACAGATTTGTAACTGATATGAATAGTTCCTTTATGAGAAGGATATTCGATATTAACCCAGTTTTTTTCTTGAGGAGAGAAATGATCAGGAGTTATTTTTGAATAAACAGAATATTCAAAGCTGTAAAAATCCATGCTGTCGAGCTTGGCGTATTCTTTTTCAGGGAAGTCAATTCTAAAATATCCACGTGGCTTAGGCTGATATTGTTTGTTGTCGCATGCTGCGAATATCATGAGCAAAGCCAAAAGGCTTAATATTATTGCATTTATTCTGAATGACTTATTCATATTTTAGTTATTAACTTTGTAAATAACTTTTATTTTTATAATGTGTTTTTTATCAGCCTCAACTATTTCGAAAGAGAAGTCGTTGTAACTGCATTTGAAACCAGCTTCTGGAATACGGCCTTCTATCTCTAAAATCATTCCAGCGAGAGTATCCGATTCGCCTTCTATTTCTTCAAAATAATCGGCATCAATTCCAAAGACTTTGCAGAAATCCACGATGCTAATCTGAGCCTTAAATATATATGTTTCGTTATCAATCTTTTTATAATATTCATTTTCAGGTTCCTTATCGAACTCATCACTGATATCGCCAACTATTTCTTCAACAATATCTTCCAATGTCACAAGACCGGAAGTGCCTCCATATTCATCAACGACAATCGCGATATGGATTTTCTTTGTTCTAAAATCCTGAAACAAGTCATTGATTTTTTTGTTTTCAGGAACAAAGAAAACCGGACGGATAAGTTTTTGCCATGCGAAATTTCTTTCGTCTATATAAGGCAGAAGGTCCTTAACATATAACATACCTTTAACGTCATCGAGGTCTTTGTCATAAACAGGTATTCTCGAGAATCCTTTATCAATTATTAGCGGCATCAGCTCTTCGAAAGTAGTTTCCATTGATACCGAAAACATATTGACACGAGCTCTCATAATGTCGCTCACTTCTTTCTCGCCAAAAGTCGCAATGCCTTTCAGCATATTTTTTTCTTCAATGGAAGCGCCGTCTTCTGTAGTAATATCAACGGCCGTCGAAAGATCGCTAAGCGAAATAGTTCCAGTTTTTTTGACTATTTTTTTGTCAATAAAAGAAGTCGATGTTACAAAAATATTACTTAAAGGTCTGAAAATCACTATAAGAACTTTCAATATTGGAGCCATCATGATGGCTATTGATTTTGCTTTTTTTGACGCATATACTTTAGGTATCATCTCACCAAACAACAATATCAAAGAAGTTACGACAAGCACGTTAAGAACGAAAGCTGCTATTGGATTAACGGCGAGATTAAACATCATATTCATGATATATGTTGAGAATATTGTAATGGAAATATTAACTAAATTATTAGCTATCAATATTGTTACGAGAAGAGTTTTTGGTTTTTGGCGTATTTCTAACACTAATTGTTCATTACGCTTTGAAGACAATTCAAGCTCATTAATGTCATTAGGTTGTAATGAAAAGAAAGCCGTTTCGCTTGAAGAAGCCATTGCGGAACACAAAAGCAGCCCACACATTAATATTAAACAAAATACAACTTTTACCGAAATGCCAATGAAAAATGGCTCTGCCGTTATGGTTGTCAGCAGACATATAAGAGGGTCTATTGAAGATATTTCCAAAATAAATATAATTTACAATTTCGATTGCAAAGATAAGAAAAAAGTCAACAAGACTACATGACAACAAGACAATAAGTTTTTTTGTTCAATACATGTAGTCTTGTAGCTATGTCTTCTTTAAAAAGGAAGGCCATCACCGTCATAACCCGAATCAGGAATATCAGGCTGCTGATAGCTTGGAACAGCTTGTGGCTGATAACTTGGAACAGGTTGTTGCTGATAGCTTGGAGAAGGCTGCTGATAGCTTGGAGTTGAAGGCTGATTACTTACAGCGCTGCGTGTTGAGCTCATGCTCATCATTTTGTCAACATGAATTTCTGTCACATAACGAGTGACGTTCTGGTTATCGACATATTGGCGAGTTTTGATTCTGCCTTCCACATACATCAAATCACCTTTTATATAATTACGTCTTTTTTCAGCTATGTCGAGAGCGATGTTGCCCCATGTAACAAGATTGTGCCAATCTGTTTGTTCCACCCATTCTCCATTACGGTCGCGATAACGCTCTGTCGTTGCCAATGAAACAGTCATTTTTTTGCTGCCATTCTCAAACGAGACAATCTCAGGATCTTTGCCGAGACGACCTATTAATATAACTTTATTCAAACTTGCCATAATACTATAAGTGTTAAAAAATCTTTACCAAAAATACATCATTTTTTCTTGGTAAAAGTCAGAAGAAAGAAAAATATTTTCTGATTTGTTAAATAAGTGGTGTAAAAATGGAATGAAAAAATGCTACTTGTCACATTTTTAACGCTTTTTATTAAAAAAAAATATTTTTTTTGCCTTAATAATCAAAAAAGTTCTTACCTTTGCACCCTAAAATAAAAATTACAAACAATTAAAAAATATTTAGACATGACAAAAGCAGAAATCGTAGCACAAATCGCTGAAAAAACAGGTCTTGAAAAGTCAAGCACACAAGTAGTTGTTGAAGCATTTATGGACGTAGTTAAAGAATCTGTTGCTAAAGGCGAACCTGTATATTTAAGAGGTTTTGGCAGTTTCATCAGAAAGACTAGAGCTGAAAAAGTTGGAAGAAATATTAAACTCGATCAATCAATCGTTATCCCAGCTCACAATATCCCAGCTTTCAAGCCATCAAAGACTTTTGTAAACGAAGTAAAATAAAAGAATATAAATCATTAAATAATTATAGTTATGCCAAACGGTAAAAAACATAAAAGACACAAAATGTCTACACACAAACGTAAAAAACGTTTAAGAAAAGATAGACATAAGAAGAAAAAATAATCTAAGAAAAGATAATCTAAGATTATTCACGACTCACATAACACAGCATTGTTCAAACACGGTGTTGTGTTATGTTTTTATAATTTGATTTAAAAACCTTTGTAAATATTAACTGTATATGGACACTACACAAATCAACAGAGAGCTCATCATCAGTTCTGATGTTTCAGAGGTTAATATTGTTTTGTTGGAAGACAAACAGCTTGTTGAGCTTCATAAAGAACAGAAAAACAACAGCATCTCGGTAGGCGACGTTTATCTCGGCCGAGTCAAGAAAATCCTCCCAGGATTAAACTCTGCTTTCATCGACATAGGTAGCAGAAAAGATGCATTCTTGCATTATTTAGACCTCGGACCCCAAATCAATTCACTGAAAAAATTCACCAAATTCGCTGAAGAAGGCAACACTGCCCAGCTGAATATGGAATCTTTTGAGTTAGAAAAAGACATTGAAAAATCAGGGAAAATTTCAGATTTCATCTCTGTCGGTGATAGAATTCCTGTTCAGATAGCCAAGGAACCTATCAACACCAAAGGTCCACGTATCACGTCAGATATATCATTCGCCGGACGATACATCGTCTTAGTACCATTCTCAAATCGCGTATCTGTCTCACAAAAAATCAAAAGCAGCGAAGAACGCAGAAGACTGAAACTTCTTATTCAGAGCATTAAGCCTAACAATTTCGGCGTTATCATTCGCACCGTAGCTGAAGGAAAAAAAGTGGCAGAACTCGACTCCGACCTTAAAACCCTCCTGAAAAAATGGGAAAACATGACCCATGTTATAAACGGATGCAATTCTCCAACCAAATTGATAAGCGAGTTGGACAGAACATCTGTTGTGTTGAGAGACATTCTAAACGAGTCTTTTAATGGTATATATATCGACGACGCTAATCTTTATGAAGAAATTAAAAGCTTTATTTTTACCATTGCTCCTCAAAAGCTTGACATCGTAAAACTACACAAAAGCAAAGAACATATCTTTGAAGAATTTGGTGTCAACAAACAGATAGCAGGACTTTTTGGTAGAGTCGTCACAATCAGAAATGGTGTTTACCTCATTGTTGAACACACCGAAGCCATGCATGTTATAGATGTTAACAGCGGCCATCGTGTCAGCAAAGAAAACTCTCAAGAAGAAAACGCCTTGTCTGTAAACTTAGAAGCAGCAGTCGAAATTGCTCGTCAACTACGCCTTCGCGATATGGGAGGTATCATCATCGTTGACTTTATCGACATGCACGACCCGGCAAATAGAAAAGAGTTGTACAACAAACTCAAAGAAGAAATGTCAAAAGACCGCGCTCGACACACTATACTGCCTGCTTCAAAATTCGGTCTCATACAAATTACACGTCAAAGAGTAAGACCTGAAACAGAAGTCGCTGTGCAAGAGAAATGCCCTACATGCGACGGTTCAGGCAAAATCAAATCTTCTTCATTGTTCATAGATGAAATAGAAAACAACTTGAAATACTTGCTTTTAGATCAAAACGAAAATAATATCACTGTGCAAGTTCACCCTTTCATCTATGCTTATCTGACCAAAGGATTATTCTCAATAAGAAGAAGATGGAAATGGAGATACCACAGAAACATCAATATTAAGGAAGTTAAGAATTTCCACATCATGCAGTATAACTTCCTCAATAAAAACGGAGACGAAATACTTTTATAATATACAGCAAGGAAACAAAAAAGACCGTCTAAGATTTTAGGCGGTCTCTTTTTATATTCCCACAAAACCACAAGAACTACACTTGTAGTCCTGTTGTCTTGTTGTCTTATTCTATAACAATCTCATCACAGAAAATCCAGCCTGGTTCACCAGCGCCGACATGCCAATCTGGACATGCATCAATCTTCTTGGCAACCATCTTGATATATCGTGCACTGAATTTTTTGTCGATAGAGAACTCATGAAGTACAGGTTCTTCTGTTTCTTGTGAGATAGTGTTATTTACCACACCTAATGACTTGAAGTTTTTGCCGTCGTCAGAAATGAAGAACTCGACTTGTTTTGGCATGAAAATCCATGATTTCTGGTCTTGCAAGAAGCTACCTGCAAGTCTGTTGTATTCTTGTTTCTCACTCAAATCGACAGTTGCTATGAGGTCAACGCCATGATAGCCTTGCCATGTTCCAACTCTAAAGTTGTTGCTTCCTCTTTGGAAGTCGATAAGAGCTATGTCGCCGCCAGCTTCATATTGTGAGTTGTATTTATTTTCCAATTTTATTGTTCTTCCAGCAGCGATTTTCTTGAAGTTGCCTTCTATAACATTGCTCTTCTTGCCGTCTTTTATAGCTACGACTTTCACATCAGCGCTCTCGTTGATGTCGAAAGGATTTGTATAAAGATTGCTGTTTTCGTTTGGAGTGCTGCCGTCAATTGTGTAATAAATTTTAGCGTCAGCATCAATATGTCCGATTGTTACATTCAATTTATCGAAGAATACATCAGAAGCTACTGTTATAACAGGAGCTGTCACGATGATATTATTTTCTATCTTCTGTTTAGGACAGTTTTCAATCTGAGTTGCCCATGTTGAATTACGTTTGTTTGTCATTTCAAACACCAACTTGCCACCATTGTGTACTTCATCAAAATAAATATAGCTGCGTTCCAATGGTTTTCCGTTGAGTTTTACAGATTCGATATATTTGTTTTCTCTTGAAATATTATTTGCCACTATTGTGAAAGTCTTTCCATTTTCGAGGTTGACAGTCATTTCTTCGAAATGAGGCACGCCGATTACATAGTAGCCGCTTGCTGGTGTTACAGGATAGAATCCCATTGCGCTCATCACATACCAAGCCGACATCTGTCCGCAGTCTTCATTTCCGCAAAGGCCGTCAGGCTGATCTGTATATAATTCATTCATGATTTTATTGACGAGTTTCTGTGTCTTAGATGGCTTTCCTAAATAATTGTAGAGGTAAGCCATGTGGTGACTTGGTTCGTTGCCATGAGCATATTGGCCGATAAGACCAGTAATATCAGACTGAACACGTCCTGTCATTTCAGAAGATGAATTGAAAAGCTCATTGAGTTTTCTATCGTAAGCGGTCACTCCGCCGAGCATTTCGATATGAGTGTTGATGTCTTGAGGCACGAAGAAATTATATTGCCAAGTGTTAGCCTCTGTTAACATAAAGTTGACCTGAGTTGGGTCGAATGGAGTCACGAAGCAACCGTTTCTTTTTCCGCGGAAGAATTTTGTTGATGGGTCGTAGATATTTTTGTAATATTGAGCTCTTTGATAGAATTCGTCGGCAATATCATTTCTTCCCATATCTTCAGCCATTTTAGCTATGCACCAGTCATCGTAAGCATATTCGAGAGTCTTAGAAACAGATTCGCCTTCGCAGTTAGAAGGGATGAAGCCGTATTCTTTATAACATCCGAGGCCGAATTGATCTTCACGAGCGGTCTTAACCATAGCTTCAAGTGCTTTTTCATAGTCGATGCCTTCCAAACCGCAGAAATAGGCGTCAGCTATTACAGGGATAGCGTGATAACCGATCATACAATTTGTCTCGTTAGCAGCAAGTTCCCAAACAGGAAGGAGACCGCCAGTTTCGTAATTATTGATAAAGGTATTGATGATGTCTTTGCTGCGTTCTCTTTGGATGAGAGTGAGCAAAGGATGTTCTGTTCTGAAAGTATCCCATAATGAGAATACAGTATAACGTGTTTCATCACTTTGATAGACCTTCTTATCGTGAGCGCGGTAACGTCCGTCAACATCAGAATAAAGATTAGGCACGCTAAAACAATGATATAATGAAGTATAGAAAACAGTTTTGTCTTTTTCGTTTACACTATTAATATTAATACGGTTAAGTTCGTCGTTCCAATAATGATAAGATTTTTGGGCGAGAGCGTCGAAGTCGAAGTCATTTATTTCAGCGGCGAGGTTTTTCTTAGCGCCATCAACATCAACGGCAGAAGTAGCGACACGCATAACGATAGGATTGCCGTCAGTTGCATCAAAGTCGAGCCAAGCCTGAAGGTCTTTTCCTTCAGCATGTTTCATATTTGGATATTCTTCATTATCAGAGCAAATGCCATAAGCGGTGAAAGGTTTTGAGAATTCAGCGTAGAAATAAAGATATTGGTCGGCAGCCCATTGACCTGTACGACGGAAACCGCTTATTGCATTATCTCCTTCAATTGTTATGAAAGACTCGTGTATTGTTTCAGCAGAAGTGTTAGACTCTTGCAATTCAACGATGACATGAGCGTCTTTTGTTTGAGGGAAGGTGTAACGTTGCATAGCAGCACGGTCGCCAGAAGTAAGTTCCACCTTAATATTATAGTCATCGAGGAGCACCGAATAATAACCAGCTTTTGCTGTTTCATTTTCGTGTTGGAATGATGAGCTATATTCGTCGGAATTGAAAGAAGGTTGTCCTGTTATTGGCATAAAACGGAAATCGCCGTAATCGTTACATCCTGTTCCGGTAAGATGGGTAAGACTGAAGCCGAGTATTGTTGTGTCGGAGATATGATAACCCGAACAACCGTCCCATGAGTCCATACGAGTGTCGGGACTATTCTGAATCATACCGAAAGGAGTAAGTGCGCCTGGATAAGTATGGCCATGACCGCCAGTGCCAATAAACGGATTAACATATTTAGCCAAATCTTGTTTCTCATTCTTTGTCGTTGAACATGAGAATAGTAAGAACGTAAAAGCTACGATTAAAGTGATAGTTTTTTTCATTTTTTTGATTGTTATAATAATAAAAACGTTTTCAATAAATAAAGCGGTAAAATTACTTAATAATTTGGAAATACGCAAATTATATTATGTATAAAAAAAAAGATAAAAAAAACTTCAAAACGAATGCGTTTTTGCTTGAAATATTATTATATTTGCAGTTCGAATAGAAATGTATTCAGAAATTAACTTAATTATTAACTTTAAATAACATCAAAATGAAAAAAGTTCTTTTACTTTCATTAGGTCTCGTAATGGGATTTGGTGCAGTTGCACAAAATCGTGTAGCTAAAGAATCTAATTCAGCAAAAGCTACAGTTGTTAAGAAAGCTGTTGGAAATGACATCTACACAGGTAGTGTTATGGAAAACGCTTCACGTTCAAACCAAAGCGTAGTTGTCAACAGATACACCAACTTCGAAGAAGCTGAAGCAATGGCAACATTCTACGATTTACAATCAAATGGTTTCGTTTCAAACCGTATGTACCAAAACGCTAAAGGTGACGTTGCTATAGCTCTTACAATGTCAAGAGAACAAAACTTAACAGCAAGTGACCGTGGTACAGGTTACAACTTCATTAAAGGCGGTGACTTATCAAACATCGGCGACATGCCAGAAGTACGCGAAGAAGCTAACGCAACAGGTGCTGACATGAGAACAGGTTGGCCATCAATCGCTCCTTACGGTGCAGAAGGTGAAATCCTCGTTAACCACGCAAGCGGTCTTAACTACTGGATCAGAGAAAAAGCTGGTGAAGGTCAATGGGACGGTCCTTATTCAATTCCAAACCCAACAGGTTTAGAATACCCTTATTCATTATCATGGCCAAGAGTTACAACTTCAGGTCCTAACAACGACGTTATCCACGTTGTTTGTGCAGCTCAACACCAAGTTTCAACAGACGTTATGGTAAGCGCACAATTCTACTGCCGTTCAACAGACGGTCAAAACTGGGAAGTTGGTTACTCACCATTAGCTGAAACAAACGAACACATCGACCTCTACAGCGCTGACGATTATTCAATCGCTTCAAACGGCGACGTAGTTGCTATTTGCTACACAGCTGTATTCTACGGTCACGCTCTCGTTATGAAATCAACTGACAATGGTCAAACATGGGAAAGAATCGTAGTTTGGGAAAACCCACACTTCGGTGACTGGGAAACAGACGAAAACACAATCACAGGTGCTGAAGGCGATGCTCCAGCTTTCACTCCAGTTCACAGCACTTGCGTTGTTGGTCCTGACGGAACAGTACACGTAGCATTCTCAGTAGCTCAATATGCTCACATCGAACTCGGTACATCATTCTACTACTACTCAGGTAGAACAAACGACGGTATCGTTTACTGGAACGACACAAGAGACGCTTTAGAAAGCTTGAAATTATGGGCTCCTGACCTAGAACAAGACCCAACAGGTGAATACGTATTCCACACCATGGACTCAGTTAACTTCTGCGGTTGGTTACCATTCTACTCAAACGTTAACGAATTCGACCACAACTTAATGTACAAAAACGACGACTACATCTACCAATTCTACGGTTCAATCTCTGGCTTCCCAGCTCTTTCAATCGACCCAGCTGGCAACTTAGCTTTAGCTTATTCAACACTCGATACAGAACGTGAACTCAACAATGAAGTTTACTGCAGATCAACTGTTATGTCATACAAAGCTGCTAACGAAGAAGGTTGGCATGTTGCTGTTGAACACGTAATGGAAGACTTCATGCACATGGTTGACGAATCAATGTTCGTTAATGCAGCTCCATACGTAACAAAAGTTGGTGAATTCTGGTTCTCATACACAACAGACGGTATGCAAGGTTTAGCATGGGGTACAGGCGCTAGCCAATCATACCCAGAAGATAACATTTGCTACATCTACAAAATATCTTCAGAATACATCCCTGTAAGCGTTAACGAAGTTATCCCAATGGACGTAGTTTACAATGTATATCCAAACCCAGCTTCAGAATACATCTTCGTAAGTTCATCAATGGATGCAAACGCTACAGTAACTTTCACAAATATTGCTGGTCAAACAGTTAAAGTTGTTAACACAAACTTAACAGCAGGTGAAAACGGTGTTTCAATCAATGACCTCAACAGCGGTGTTTACTTCTGCACAGTAACAGCTAACGGTTACAGCCACACATCAAAAGTTGTTGTTAAATAATAAACACTGAAATATAATTTCAAAAAAAAAGAGCGATCGTTTGATCGCTCTTTTTTTATGGCTAATGACTAATGACTAATGACTAATGACTAATGTTATATTGGGTCAACGTCGATTTGAATTTTTACTGATTTAAAATCGTTGTTATGCTTGAATTTCTCTATCGTATCTTTAATAAAATCCTTTACCTTATTAGAATACAAATCTTTATTTATCTTTATTATCATTTGCTTTATATAAAGATTTTTCACTCTTGACACTATTGGATATTCCGGTCCTAACACATTATCTTTAAAAGCATAACGAAAAGCTCTCGCCAATTCCTCGGCAGCCTTATTTAGCTTCATGCTATCAACATCTTTCATTCTTATCAAAATAAGCCGTGAATAAGGAGGATAGTTGAACTGACGACGTACAGGCATTTGTTCTTCATAAAACCTGACGAAATCGTGGCTCATCACGTTCTGAATCACCTGATGTTGAGGTTGGAATGTCTGTATTATAACCTTACCCTTATCACCTTTACGTCCTGCCCTACCACTCACCTGTTCCATCAGCTGAAAGCTTCTTTCGTAAGCTCTGAAATCGGGGAAAGTAAGCATATTGTCGGCATTGAGTATCCCTACTGTCTTGACAGAATCGAAGTCAAGTCCTTTGGTCACCATCTGCGTACCGACGAGAATATCTGTTTCTTTATTTTGGAACTGCTCAAGGATATATTGGTAACTATTTTTTGTTCTGGTTGTATCTAAGTCGAGGCGAGCGCAATTTGCCTCTGGGAAAACCACTTTCAAATCATCTTCTATTCTCTCGGTTCCGAATCCATGCATTTTCAAATCGGTGCTTTTACACGACGGACATTCGGCAGGTACGTTAGAAGTATAACCACAATAATGACATTTGAGGATATTCTGATTTTTGTGATATGTCAAGCTCACATCACAATTTATACATTGCGGTATATAATTGCAATGGTCGCATTCTATTCTTAAAGAAAAACCACGACGGTTTTGGAACAAGATGACTTGATTTTTCTCTTCGAGCGTCTGATTCATAGTGTCAACAAGCACTTTCCCGAAGTTAGCCTGCATTGTCTTACGACGAGTTTCAATTCTCATGTCATCGACTATTATTTCAGGCATTTCGACGCCACCATAACGTTCAGTTATCGTAACTAAATGATATTTATTTTGTTTTGCGTTGAAATATGATTCAAATGAAGGAGTTGCAGATCCAAGCATGAGGCGAGCGTGGAACATTTTCGACATTACGACAGCGAGGTCGCGAGCCGAATAACGAGGAGCAGGGTCAATCTGCTTGAAAGAGCCGTCGTGTTCCTCATCGACGATAATCAAGCCTATATCATTAAAAGGCAAAAAGATAGCAGAACGAGAACCAATGATGATTTGATATTTAGAACTTTTACTACTAAAATTCATCACCTGCTGCCATATTTCAACACGTTCGTTATCATCGTAACGCGAATGATAAACACCGACCTTGTCGCCGAAATATTTCTTTAATCTATTGATTATTTGCTCAGTCAGAGCTATTTCCGGAAGCAGATAAAGAACCTGTTTACCTTCGTCTATAGCTTCTTGAATAAGTTTGATATAAATTTCCGTCTTGCCACTCGCTGTCACACCATGCAGCAAAACAGGTTTTTCCTCAACAAAGCCTTTATGAATATCATCAAAGGCCTCTTGTTGCTTTTCAGTTAATTGTATTGTATCAACGTTCGTCAGAGCCTTATAATTCTTCAAGCGACTCACTCTTTTCTGGCAAGTTTCGAAAATGCCTTTTTCAATCATAGCCGCCATGATAGAACTTGACGCATTAGCTTTTTTCATCAGTTCAGAAGCAATCACATCATTATCGGCGGAGCCTCCAAGCACAAAGAACGCCATGAGCATCTCGAGTTGTTTATAAGCCCTTTTAGAAAGACTGTCCATCAATTCATGCATGGCAGTTTCTTCACGATATGTGTTCGACAATCTCACATAGCGTTCATATTTGGCCTTATATTTTTGTTGAAGTTCCTCTTGCATCACGATGATTTTTTTCTCTATCATCGTTTTTATTATCGGCATCACTTTTTTATAGCCAATAATTTTACTAACCTCAGTTATCGTAAGTTGCGGCTGAATTTGAAGAGCCTCGACGATAAGAAACTCATTATCGCTAAGATTTTCGCTATCGAGTTCATAATCTTCCGCAAGAGAAATCTTCGACTCGCTCGACAATTTCAAGGCTGAAGGCAGCGCTGCCTGCATCACTTCTCCTATATAACAAAGATAATAAGAAGAAATCCAGTTCCAAAGTTTCAGTTGATTCTGATTAATGACAGGCTCATCATCAAGAATGTCGATAATATATTTTATGTTAGTGCAATCGGGGACGTTGTTTGAAAGAGAGATTATCAATCCCGACATTATCTTTGTCTTTCCAAACTGAACCACAGCACGTTGCCCGATTCTAACCTTCTCATTAAGTTCAAAGGGGATACGATAGGTGTATGCGCCAGGAATTGGCAAAGGCAACAATATTTCCGCAAATAACGTAACTCTCTCTTCTGTCATATATCAATGAGATAAAACTGTTTTTACTCCAATCAACTGATCATAATTCTGCGTAGGGTCGAAAAGATATAAATAAACTGTATATTCGTTCAATGTTTCCCAAAAGTTTCCTGCTATTGGAGTAACATCGGCTCTCTCCTCGCCTCTTTCCTTCACTGCATAAATATAGTCGTAATAGCCTTGTTTCAACAAAAGATTAAGAGCATAGCCTTTACGTTCATAATCGTATGTCATCTTATTTTTTTCATTTAAATTCCAATCTGTTATCGCTCCCATGATATACACATCTTGCGTTGTCATGACTGGCTCCCATTCCAAGAAAAATTCCACCAAAACATAATCGGCCTCCGTCGCAGCGTTTCTGTCATCACGTTCAAGATAAATAATCTTTCCGCCAAACATATCATGGTCGGTAATATAAGCCTGGGTGTTACGTTTCTGATTAGGATATAACTCAACGATATAATAATCTCTCGCCATCTCTACGTCTTTTGTCTGTTCCGGACGATTATAAAGATTGCTGGTATTAAATCTACGGAACTGATTTCCTGAATTAAAGACTGTCATAACATTATTTTCGTATGAAAGATAATCAGGATAGACGTATGTAGGTTTCAATCCCATCACCGCATTATCCCAACGTCCGTTCTGCTGTATCGTGACATTAGAATACTGTGAAGCCAATGAATTAAACATATCGGGATATGAAATAGTCATCTCGAGCTGCTGATTGTTGGTTCCAAGGTTAAGGTCAAAAGGATAGCGAGGAATATTAATATTGAAAGTTGCTCTATCATCAACTATCATAAAACGACGAGTGAAATAAATATTTTCAGGTGTCAGTTCATCTTCAAAGACGATGAGAAGATAATTGCCTGATATTTTTGGTATCATGTTTTCTGTCGGGAAAACAAGGTCGAAATGCACATAATCGACCATTGTGTTAAGAGAGAAGGAATAATTCTCAATATCGTCCGATTCAAAACCGTCAAGATATTCTATTTGCTGTATGTCTGACTGCTGGGTCCAATCGTTATTACAATGAACGAAAGTATAATACATATATGGAGCATTATTGGCGAAGACGTCGAACTGAAGATGTAATTGTCCCATCATATCATTGAGATGGATGACCGGTTTCGCAAGAGAATCCAATGTTGGATGAAGAAGCACAGTCTGAACATTTTCGTTATAGTTTTTGTCTGTATAAGATTGCAGCTGCTGCGCATTAGATTGATGACAAAAGACTAATGACAAAAGACTAATGACAAAAGTTTTAAGAACGCTGATTTTATTTTTCATTGTTGTTTTGTTTTATTCAAAAATAACACTTTTTTAATTCATAATTCATAGTGCATAATTATAACGTGAAATAATACTAATTGTTTTCATAAAATAAATTTGGAAATTCTTCAACCCAAACTCCATATTCACCATGTTTAGATGTCTTCACTTCTCCTTTTTCATCCAGATAAATAAAATACGCCTCAATACCAATACTTGGAATTGGACTAACGATTTCTATTGCTTTTTCCAATCCCACCACCATACAAATCGAGGCGAGGCAGTCAGCCCAGGCTGTGTTGTCAGCAATAATCGTCGCGCTCAGCAGTCTGTTTTCAGCAGGATAGCCTGTTTTAGGATTCAAACTGTGAGAATAGCGTTTGCCGCCACGTTCCACATATTTTCTGTAATTGCCAGAAGTTACGATGCTTCTGTTATCCAACACAACTATTTCCTGAACTATTCTCTCGGAGTCTTTGTTTTCGGCTGGTTTTTCTATTCCCACTTTCCAAAGGTCGCCATTAGGTTTGCCTCCTCTTGCGAGAATCTCACCGCCCACATCAACCAAAAAATTATTAACGTTTTTAGAGAGAAGGAAATCACCAATCATATCTGTTGTATATCCTTGAGCCACAGCATTGAAATCCAAGGTCATATTAGGATTTTCTTTAACGACCTTAGCGTTTTCAATCTTGATTTTACGATAATCGACGAGTTGTTTTAAAGAATCCACTATTTCTGGTGTCATTTCCATACCTTCTTTAAAATGAAATCCCCATGCCTGAACGAGAGGACCGACTGTAGGGTCGAAATATCCGTCGGAAAGTTCAGCGGCTCTCATTGCATAATTGAAGTTATCGATAAAAATTTTGTTCAAAACGACAGTGGTGTCATTACGATTCACTCTTCTTATAATGGAATTTTCGTCCCACAAAGAAAGCGTATTTTCTATCTCTTTAAAGATAGAATCGAACTCACGACTGAAGTCACGATTTCGTTCATCATAATAAGTTATTGAATAATAAGAACCTTGTGTAGTTCCAACAAAATGCTGCTTTTCAACATTTTTGCAATTTGTCAAAAAGCAGCACAACAAAACAGCATATACTATTTTTCTCATTTTAGAATTTAATTTCTCTTATCAACAAACCAGGATACAGATTTCTTCCGCTTACGACTTTGAAAGTAGTTCCGCCCAAGTCTGAATTGACAGCGCCATCTTCCATTGCCATATATCTGTTGTCCCATATTTTATCTTTTATTGGTTTCAATTCGCCAACTTTCTTGTACTTTGACGTACCTTCTGACGTCTCAATTCTTTCAAGCACTTCGTATTTAGAATTCTCCGACACACCTTCTTTCAAACCTATTTTAGCTATTACATTTCCTTCTTCATCAATTTCATAAATAGGTTCTTTTATCTTGAACTCTTCATAATTTCTCTGTAATTTCACGACAGACTCATCAATAGTACGATAGACCACAATTTTTATAAGCTGCGACAAATCATATACTCCGGCCAACACTGTCTCACCGCAAATAGCCTCTTGAGTTCCTATATATGACAACTGATAATCAGCGTTTTGCCACGACAAAAACTTTTCTTCGTCATAACAAGAAGGATCAATATAATAATTTTCATAAAAAAAATCGTTGTCAGCATCTTGCCAATTTAATCTATAAAGATGAGTTTGTATTTTCACGCGGAATCCCTCGAAATCATCAACAATATCGGCTGTAGTTCTTGACAATTCATTGATGCTTTTACCTAAATCGCTATACGATTTATCTCCAGAAGACTGTGCCGTCGATTCCAACACAGCACCCATAATTTCCCCAAAAACACGAAATCCTTCTGCCACATTTTTGTTTCTTTCACCTTTATCAACATAAATAATATCGTGTGCCAAGACAAAAGTATTTCCGATAAGGTCGGTACCTGAATCCATCAAAATTGATTTTCCGAGTTTTGTAAGTTCAGATGTCTCAATTTGTTCAGTCGATGCGCTTTCGAGACCTCTTATATAGATGAGATTCATATCGCAATAACCAGTAGAGTCGTTTCTATTAAACCACTTAGCCACCAAATCATTAGCGATATTATTATTATAGATATAATTGTCTATTTTATTTTTCTTTGCATATTTTTTTCCTTTAGTAACCACCATTTCCACTGGCAAAGAATGATCGTTGAATTTGTCATTTTGAGGACGGGCTTTGTAAGTCATCAATATTTCCTCCGCATATTTCTGGTCGTCGTGATATATCAAAATGTTATACCAGGAACTGCGATGATATGATGTATTCATATTATCGCTTCTTTTTTTATTGCCGAATATAGCGGCAGACTGTATAGTATCTTGTGCGAATGCCGTGGCAGAAATTATCAACAATGCAAGTACAAAAATTCTTTTCATAACAAATATTTAGAAGAGATAATTTAACGGTTTGATAATATTATTGTCAATCAAATAATTGCGAAGCTCATCTTTTTTCACCGACAATGTCACGCTTATTTTATAATCTTTGGAGCCTTTTATTTTGACGATTGTTTTAGAGCTATTGACAACAGAATTGATAAAGTTGTTATAAATCTTTTGTTCGAAGAAATCGTTCAAAGCCTCTTCGCTTCCATCGAGGCGAGTATCACTATTCAAGAGAGCTGGCTGGTTTATGGAACCGTTGCCTGCAGGTATTCCTGAATATATGACGCAATGCACAGCATCACTTTTCAATCCGTCGAGATATATTCTTTCATCAGTGGTTTTGAAATGATCAGTCACTTTGATAAGATAGGTTCCATCAACGCCGACGCCCATAGTTTCAACGTCGTAACATTTAACCGTAGATGTCATTTTTTTTGATGTAGAACATGACGCCAAAAGCATTGATACTGCTAATGATAGATAAAGCAAAAATCTTTTCATAATCGGAAATTTTATTAAACAAAAGTAAAGATGATAATTTAAAAAGTCAAGAAAAAAAGTGCTTCAGAGAAAAAATCTTAAAGCACTTTTATGTATGATTTTAAAAAAGAGACGCCTTAACGACGTCTCTCTTGATATTTTTAATGATTATGTGTCTTGTTTTTCTTGCAGCTCCCATCGCCTTTGCCGCCGCAAGTACATTTTGCATCCGGGTCTAAGGAGTGAGCGCATTTACGTTCAAACTGTCCGTCTTTTTTCACGAACATCTTGATTCCGATGGCTACGAAAACGACAGCCATGATAACTATTGCCGGAGCCAATATCAAAAAGAAAGTATTCATGCCTTATTTTTATTCAGCTATGATGAGATAATAGTTTTTCTTTCCTTTTTGAACGAGAATATATTTGTCGTTAAGCAAAGATTCTTTATTGACCATGTCTGATTCGGCTACCTTTTCTTTATTGATAGAAACGCCGTTGCCTTGTAACATTTTGCGAGCTTCGCCTTTTGAAGAGAACACTTCTGTCTGTACGAGGAACTCAACTATTGGCATGCCAGCTTCCAATGAAGATTTAGCTATTTTAGCTTGAGGGACGCCTTCGAGGATGCTCAACAATGTTGCTTCATCAAATTTATGGAGAGCCTCTGAAGTTCCTTTTCCGAAGAGTATTTGTGAAGCCTCTTCAGCCATTTCGAAATCTTCTTTTGAGTGAACCATTGTAGTGATTTCACGAGCGAGCGTACGTTGAAGTTCGCGGAGATGAGGTTCTTTTTCATGACGTTTGATGAGAGCGTCTATTTCCTCTTTGCTCAACAATGTGAATATCTTGATATATTTAGCAGCGTCGTCGTCAGAGCAATTCATCCAGAACTGATAGAATGCGTATGGTGATGTCTTAGCAGGGTCGAGCCAGATGTTACCTTTTTCTGTCTTGCCGAACTTACCGCCGTCAGCTTTGGTGATGAGAGGACATGTAAGAGCGTAAGCTGTTTCATCTGAACCGAGTTTACGACGAATCAATTCTGTACCTGTTGTGATGTTACCCCATTGGTCAGAGCCACCGAGTTGGAGTTTACAGTTTTTATTTTGATATAAATACAAGAAGTCGTAACCTTGAACGAGCTGGTAGCTGAACTCTGTGAATGACATACCTTCGCCTTCGCCGCTGAAGCGTTTCTTAACGCTGTCTTTCGCCATCATATAGTTAACAGTGATATGTTTACCGATGTCGCGGATGAAGTTAAGGAAAGAATAATTTCTCATCCAGTCGTAGTTGTTGACGAGTTCTGCTCTGTTAGGAGCGTCGCTTTCGAAGTCTAAGAATTTAGCGAGCTGTTTCTTGATGCAATTTTGGTTATGATTTAATATCTCATCATTAAGCAAGATACGTTCCGCTGATTTTCCCGAAGGGTCGCCGATCATACCTGTCGCTCCACCGAGGAGTGCGAGAGGTTTATGACCTGCATGTTGGAAATGGCGAAGCATCATAATACCGCAAAGGTGACCTATATGAAGAGAGTCGGCAGTCGGGTCGATACCGAGATAAGCCGTTGTCATTTCTTTTTTAAGTTGTTCTTCAGTACCTGGAGTCATGCTGTGAAGCATACCACGCCAGTATAATTCTTCTACGAAATTTTTCATAGCATTATATTTTATATCTGTTTTTACTTTTGTGCAAAGATACATTTTTTTTTAAATCTTAGAAAGCAAATTCTAAAAACCTAAAAAAATTGAACGTCTTTTATTATAAGCTCAGAGCCAAACGGAAGCCAATGCCGTAGCTTGTTCCGCCTGGATGCAAGAAGTTACGAAGTGCCACGCGACAATATTTAGCATCGCTAAGGCAGCAGCCACCACGCACAATACGGTCGGTGCCAGCAGGACCTGTCGGGTCTATTTGATGTTCGCTGCTATAATCTCCGAAAACGTCAAAACACCATTCCATAACATTGCCGCTCATATCATATATTCCCAATTCATTAGCTTTTTTAGTCATGACATCATTAGTTTTCTTGCCGTCAGCCGAATACCAAGCGACATCATCTATAATATCGCTGCCGCTATATTTATAGCCATTTGACTCATTGCCGCCTCTTGCCGCGAATTCCCATTCTGCTTCTGTAGGGAATCTGAAATTCAATCCTGTCATTTGATTTAATTTATTTACAAACTCCTGGCAGTTGTACCATGTAACCTGTTCAACAGGTTTTTGATCACCTTCAAAATGACTTGGGTTATAGCCCATGACAGCTTTCCAAAGTTCTTGTGTCACTTCTGCCTCACCGATATAATAATTTGAAAGTGTCACTTGATGCACAGGAGCCTCTCTACTCCATGCCTCCTCATCATAATTAGGAGCATTTGGATCCTCTTTTTGAGCACCCATATAAAAAGTACCACCATTAACAGCCTTCATTGTGAATGACACACCATTAACAGTTATAACTTTATCTTCAAAAACACCATCATCATTTCCGTCTCCATTTCCGTCATCATTTCCGTCTCCGTTTCCATCATCGTTTCCATCTCCGTTTCCGTCTCCGTTTCCATCATCATTCCCGTCCTCGTTCCCGTCCTCGTTCCCGTCCTCGTTCCCATCATCATTCCCGTCTCCGTTTCCATCATCATTCCCGTCCTCGTTCCCGTCCTCGTTTCCATCATCATTCCCGTCTCCGTTTCCATCATCATTCCCGTCCTCGTTCCCATCATCGTTTCCGTCTCCGTTTCCATCATCATTCCCGTCCTCGTTCCCGTCCTCGTCTCCATTATCTTCAGCCAAAGTCATAAAACTCTCTTCTTGTCCGTAAGATACTCCAGCTTCATTTATTGCATACGCTCTAACATAATATGTTGTATCAGGCATTAATCCTTGAAGTTCTGAAGTAAATACTCCAATACCTTTTCCATCATCAGTCTTATCACCATCAATCGTAGGATTTGACGACATGCTCCAGCAAACGCCTCGAGATGTAACTTCCGCGCCACCATCAGCTTCTACACTTGAAACAATTTTAGCCGAATTGGAGGTAACATCAGACACTTCTTTAGTTACAACTGTCGGGAGTTCTACTTCAGGTTTACATCCGACAAGAAATAAGCACAACAACATCGTTGCAAAATAAAATCTTTTCATAATTGTGAAATTTAAATTGAATTATAATCTACAAAAATAGAAAAAATAGATGAACAACAAGTAATAATCTTATATGAAATCACATTAATTAGCAATGAAGTGAGAGCAACGAGCTATGAGATTTAATTCGCTAGTTTTACCATCGTTCTAAATTCGTATATTTGCACAAAAATAATTTCAATTTTAACAAGTTAAAAGTTCAAGTTTTAAGGCTCATAAATCATGATTTTCATTACAGGCTGTACAGGATTGGTAGGCTCACATTTGGTAGCGGAGTTGATTAAAAGACAAAAGACAAATAGCGAAAGTCAAAATGCTTTTACAATAAAACTATTATGTCGCAAGAACAGTGATTTATCGTTATTAAACAGAGTGTTAAAACGTTACGGTTTCGATAAAATTCCCGACAACATAGAATTCGTATATGGCGACGTCACCGATTACGACATCATAGAGGAATCGATGGACGGCGTTGATGAAGTTTATCATTGTGCAGCCGTCGTATCATTCGACCCGAGTGATAAGAACAATCTTATGATTGTCAATGTTGAAGGAACCAAGAACATGGTCAATGCCGCTTTGCATTGCGGAGTAAAGAAATTCTGTCATGTCAGTTCCATCGCCGCCTTAGGACGTTCTCTTGAAGGCGAGCCCATTGATGAAAAATCACCTTGGACACAGTCTAAAAACAACAGCGTATATTCCAATTCCAAGCACGAAGCCGAGATGGAGGTCTGGCGAGGAATTGCAGAAGGTCTCAACGCCACGATAGTAAATCCATCCTTAATATTAGGAGCAGGACGCTGGAACACAAGCAGCTGCGAGTTGTTCACCACCATAGCCAAAGGTTTCCCGTTCTACACCACCGGCATCAACGGCTTCGTCGATGTGAAAGACGTGGCACGCGCCATGATAGCACTGATGGAAAACGAAAAATTCGGTCAACGCTACTGTCTGAACGGAGCTCTTATCTCATACGAAAGACTCTTCAACCTCATGGCTGAAAACTTTAACGTAAAAGCTCCCTACATCAAAGTGGGAAAATCACTCAGCGAAATAGCATGGCGCATCTTCTGGATTTTAGGAAAGATTCAAGGCAAAAAACCTCTCATCACAAAAGAAACGGCAAGAACAGCAACAAGAAAATATTCTTATTCTTCAGCCAAGATTATCAATGAGATAAACTTCAGATTCACTCCTATAGAAAACAGCATAAAAGAAATCTGCAATATTTTTCTAACAGAAGAAAAATAAACAACAAACCATGGTATTCAGTAGCAACGTCTTTTTACTTTATTTCTTGCCGATATTCCTCGCTATTTATTTCATCACACCGAGGAAACTACGCAACTACACACTGCTCTTGGCATCGTTGATATTTTACGCTTACGGCGCACCTGAGTTTGTGATACAGCTCATCGTCTCCAACATCGCCAACTTCTATTTAGTGAGATATATGCATAAATCAGAAAAGCCTCTCACTAAAAAGATACTATGCGGAATTTCCATCTTCATCAGCATCGGTCTTCTTTTCTATTACAAATACGGCAACTTCAGCATGCAGAACTTCAACGTCATCGCAGGTCTCTTCGGAAAAGAACCTGTCGAATGGATGAAGATACTGCTCCCTATAGGCATTTCTTTCTTCTCATTCCAAAGCGTGACATACACCTTAGACACCTATAGAGGCATCAATGAGCCGATGAAGAAACTCTCCGATTATATGCTCTACATCACCATGTTTCCTCAATTAGTAGCTGGTCCTATAATACGTTATTGCGACATAGCCGACCAAATAAGAGAACGTGAATCCTTGATGAGCGACAGACTTCATGGCTTCTACCGTTTCGTCTTGGGTCTCTCCAAGAAGATATTGATAGCCGATGTCATAGGATTTCAAGTTGACAAAATATTAGGACCTTCTAATTATGATATTCTGACATCTGGACAGCTTCAAGACATCACAAACAAAATAGCCTCTTTAGATTCAACAACAGCATGGATTGTCATCCTCGCTTTCACCTTCCAGATATATTTCGATTTCTCCGGATATTCCGACATGGCTATTGGTCTCGGCAGAATGTTGGGATTCCGTTTCCCTGAAAACTTCGACAACCCTTACGTCTCGACATCAATTTCAGAGTTCTGGCGCAGATGGCATCAGACATTCAGCGTCTTCATCAAAAACTATTTGTATTTCCCATTAGGCGGAAGCCGAGTCAAGACAGAAGCAAGAAGATATTTCAACCTATGGTTCTGTTTTCTGGTATCAGGATTATGGCATGGCGCCGCATGGAACTTCGTAATCTACGGAGCATTGCAAGGCATCTTCATCTGCGCCGACAAACTCTTCCTCGTCAGATGGCTCAACAAATTAGGAAGGATACCTTCTGTAATAATAACATTCGCGATAATAGTCCTGACACGCTGCTTCTTCCGCATCGAAAGAATAGACCTCTCTTGGCTCTTCATCAAACGTCTGTTCGCCTTCGACTTCACTGCATTCCACTTCTCCGACAACCCTCACTTCTACACCACGATGATTATCGCTGCTTGCTTCTCATTCATCACACTCAGCAAATTCGGTCTGAGATGGCAGGAGAAAGTTTATTTCACAGAATATAATACAAAACAACATATCACTGCTTTCGTATTATCAATATTAGGTTTCATTTTCTGCTTAGGTGCTCTTAACGCAACAGGCTTCAGTCCATTCATTTATTTCAGATTCTGATGAAAAACAAATCTTGCACAATATTATTCAGCATTCTGTTGGTATTCTTATTTTTACCAATGATACAAGAACATACTAAATTATTTAAAGTAAAAGCTTTAAGAGGCGTTACTCTAAAAACGGAATTTCCTGCCTTTTCAACAGATTCTTTAAAAAAAGGAAAATACCAGATTTCATTAGAAAATTACATTTCCGAAAACATGGGGTTTAGAGAACCTGCAATAAGATTGTATAATCAATACTTATGGACTTTCTACAAAAAAACTTACAACAACAGTTTTGCTCATGGAAAAGGTAACTGGTTTTATTATTGGGCTGGCGTAGATGAATATTATGGAAAAGAATTATATAAATGGTTTGACAGCGAAGATGAAGCAATTGAAAATTACGAGAAAAACATCAGCATGATGTGTGAACTAAGAGAAATATTAAAAAAACACAATATAGAATTTTTGTCATTCATGGCTCCTGACAAAGCTTTCGTTTATCCCGAATATCTTCCAAAAGACACTCTTAGAAAGTGTATCAATGTTTTTGAATATTATGACAAACGATTAAACGAAGAAGGATTCCCTAATATAGAAATGACAAAATGGTATAAATCAATGCGCGATACTATTGACATTCAGATATTTCCTACAATTGATACACACTGGGATTTCTCCGCAGTATATGGTTTCGACTCCTTATTTAGATTTATGAACGAAATGAACGACTTCGGCATTCCTAAAATAAAATACGGAGAACCTATTAAAGGCAATAAAAAATGGACTTACGACGAAGGTATTTTGAATCTTATGTGCCACATAAAAAACAAAAACCACGATTACAAATTCGACATAAATATCGAATATGACGAATCCTCAAGAAAACCCAAAGTTTTATTTATAGGCGACTCCTTCATATGGGAATTAGAAAGACGTTTCAATATAAGGGAATTATTCGAGGACATAGAAATATGGTACTACAACTCGACCGTTTACAAAGGTTTTGACAAGCATGAATACAATAAACAAGAAATCAATGCTCTTGAAAGTATCTTAAACAGTGACTTTGTTGTATTCTATTCATGCGGTCATCAATGGCACAGAGGCACATATAAATTCGTAGAAGAAACTCTATCAGAACTTAAATCTGCGAACCTAAATTAATCTTTTTTTTCAGTTTTTCTAGTTTTCATGTCTTTATAACTTCCTTCAAAGATTTCGAACTTATAGAAGCGGCAATCTAATGAGCCGTTATATACTTCTATCTTCTTTGATGGTTTCAATCCTATGAGTTTAAGCACTTCTATATTGCTGCTGATGACCCATGCCTCGTAACCTTTGAAATTACGTTTCAATGTATTGCCTATTCCCTTGTAAAGATTTACGATGTCTTTTTCTTCGAGACGTTCACCGTAAGGAGGGTTGATGAGCAAGATGCCAGGAGCTTCTGGCGGTGTCATCTCGAACATATCTTGCTGAAGAAGAGTGATGTCGTGCGACAAGTGAGCGCCTTGTATGTTAGATTTAGCAATCTGTACAGCTTTAGCTGAGTGGTCGGAAGCCATGATTTCGTAGTCGCACTCACATATTTCATCATCGGCGGCTTGTCTTACTTCTTTCCATAACTTTTCATCGAAGTCGTGCCATTTCATAAAGCCGTAGCTTTCTCTGAAATAACCGGCAGGAATATTCATAGCCAACATGGCGGCTTCAATTGGAATAGTAGCGGAACCGCACATGCAATCGACGAAGTTCTTATCGCCTTTCCATCCAGTCATCTTAATAAGTCCCGCTGCGAGCACTTCATTCATAGGAGCCTTGTCGACAGCTTTACGATAGCCTCTCTTGTGCAAAGAGTCGCCAGAGCTGTCGAATGAAAGAGTGACTTTCTCGTTTTCAATATGGATATTGATTCTTAAATCAGGATTTTCCGTATCAACAGAAGGACGTGCGCCATATTTCTGTCTGAACTCATCAGCGATAGCGTCTTTCACTTTAAGCGCAGCATATTGAGAATGTGTGAAATAATTTCCACTCACAACTGCATCAATGGCAAAAGTCTCTTCAATGCCGAAAATCTCATGCCACTTGATTTCAAAAATCTTCTTATACAACATCATCTCGTTACGAGCAACAAAAGTCTGAATAGGCTTCAAAATGCGTAATGCTGTACGAAGACAATAATTCGCTTTGTACATCAGAGCGTTGTCAGCTTCAAAACTTACAGCTCGATATAACACATTAATATTTTCTGCACCTAATGCAGCTAATTCTTCTGCCAAGAGCTGTTCAAATCCTGGCAATGTCTTTGCAACTAAAGTAAAAGTATTTTCCACGTCTTATTATTTTTTGCAAATGTAAGTTTTTTCTGCGTTTATTAGATGTTGAATTTCTGATTTTTTTAACTTTGTAGAAAAATATATAATGACAATAGATGAAGCTCAAAAAATAGTCGATGAATGGATTAACACTCTCGGCGTTCGTTATTTTAACGAATTGACAAACATGGCACTACTTACCGAAGAAGTAGGTGAATTGGCAAGAATAATAGCAAGAAAATACGGTGAACAATCGTTCAAGGAATCCGACAAACAATATAATCTCGCCGACGAAATGGCCGACGTATTGTTCGTGCTTATATGTCTCGCTAACCAAACTGGCGTCAACCTCACTGAAGCCCTAAAGAAAAACTTGGAAAAGAAAACCAATCGCGATAAAGAAAGACATAAGAATAATGAAAAATTAGGAGTTAGGAATTAGGAGTGATTGGCAGAAATGTTTCAATGAAACCAATACATTGAAGCCTCTTAATTTAAAATTAAAATCTTAAGTATGAAAAAAGTCTTCCTATTATCATTTCTGCTCTCGATATTCAACTTATATCTAATCGGTCAGAACAGCATAAATGGTATTGTCACCGACGAGTTTTCTAAAGAGAAGTTGGCTTTCGTGAATATCGTCGTCAATGAAAACGGAACTCTCGGCACAACATCCGACATCGACGGCAATTTCATCATCAATAGCAAAGAAGAGATAAAAAATCTTACATTCTCTTTTGTCGGTTATGAGAAGAAGAAAATAGATATTGCGAATGGAGAAAACGAAATCAATGTAAGCCTGAAACCTCAAAACATTGAACTATCTGAAATTGTAATCGACGGAACAAAAAATCCTGCCAATCGTATCATCGACAGTGTATTCATATATAGAGATTCCAACAACACTAAAAACCTGAATTCATATCATTACAAAATGTATGACAATATGATTTTTACTGTCGATACGACAAACTTACCATCCAACGACGAATTACTCGAAGAATTCAGAAACAACGACCTTATGGTAATGGAGACTGTCTCAGAACAATATTACGAAAAACCCAACAAAAACAAGAAAATCATATTAGCCAACAAAGTATCTGGAATGAAGGATTCTCAAGGCGTTTATCTTCTGGAGAATTTCCAAAGCATCGGCTTTCAGGAAGATTTAGTCACGATAAACAACAAGAAATACGTCAATCCTATCAGCAAAGGAAGCAAGAATAAATATATCTTCTTTTTAGAATCAGCATATAAAACAGAAGAAAACGACAGCATTTTCACTATCGCATTTGCTCCTTACAAGAACACGACTTTCAATTCTTTGAGAGGCACAATGACAATCAATTCTGACAATTGGGCTATACAAAACATAAAGGCAGCTCCTACAAAACAAGATTTTTACCACATTGACATTCAGCAATTATATGAAAAAGTTGATGGAGCGTGGTTTCCAAAACAAATTAACACTAACTTAAAAATCGTTTTAGCAGGCGCCGTCGATGCCAACACTGACGGTATCTTGTGCGGAATTGGCAAAAGTTATTTAAAAGAGATTGAAATAAATAAGGAAATAGACAAAAACATCTTTGACATAAGCGATTATTGCGTTAACGACAATGCAGGAAAATCGGATGACATAATCAAATATTATCGTTATGAAAAACTTAACGAAGAGCGTTTAGAAGCGACTTATAAATACGTAGAAGACGCTCTTAAAGAAGCAAACTTCAATTTCGACAAGATCTTCGAATCGATAAATTCCTTGATGGAAAACGAGATTCCTATTAGATTTATAAATCTTAATTTCGATGACATTATTGACTATAACATCGGCAATGGTTTCATGCTCGGATTGGGATTAAGAACCAACGACAAAATCTCCAAATATTTTTCTTTAGGTGGATTCGGCAATTATTGGTTTAAGGCAAAAGAATTTAATTATGGCGGTAACTTGGACATTAATCTATTAAGTTTGAAAGACATGAAACTTAGATTTTCCGCCGAACACAAATTCGAGAGATTAGGTGATTATGGTTTCGAAAGTAATACAAACATCTTCGACCCTTCTGATTACAAACTCTTTTATATCAATGCGACTTCGTTGAACAATAAGATTGGTGTCAATTATTCAACATATTTCAACAGATACCTCAAAGGTTTCGTCAATTTTGAAGTCGCCGACAAGACTCCTTTTAATTGGAATGAGTCAACGACACACAGATTAAGCACAATTGATTTCGCATTGAGAATTGCATTTAATGAGAAATTTATAAAAAATGGTAATAATTTAAGAATTGAAGGCATCTCAAATCCTGTCATTTGGATTTCATATCAGAAAAACTTAAAAGATATTTTTGGAAGCCCATACAATTTCGACAAGGCGGAATTTCAATTTAAAGGCACCAAAGAGACACGATATATCGGCGCCACTACAGTGACCGCACAATTGGGATATATCAGCGGTATAGCCCCTATTACGGATTTATTCAATATCTTTGGAAGCAGATACGGAAAACTTGAATTATACAGCACCGACAATTTCAACACAATGATTCCTGACGAGTTTTTCTGCGACAGATTCGCTGCATTGTTTTTCTCACATAATTTCAGAAATCTGTTAATAGACTTTAAGAAATTTCATCCTGAGTTGATTGTCGTGACAAACGTTGCATTTGGATATTTAAGCGAAGGCAATAATTACGATTTAAAAGATTTAAGCAAGGGATATTACGAAAGCGGATTGATAGTTGATAGCATCATTAAAACTGGAATCAGCAAAATCGGTTTAGGCATTTTTTATCGCTACGGACCTTATTCATTCGACAAAGTCACAGATAATTTCACTTTTAAATTAAGTATTGGTTTCAGTTTATAAGCATAAAAAAACAAAAACCCAGAAAGATTAAATTTCTGAGTTTTTGAGTTTATGAATTTTGGATTTTTATTAAAACGCCAATTGTTTTTGCAATTCCAAGAACTCTTCTTGAGAAAGTTGGAGTTTAGGGCGTTTGAAGTCGAGGTCACCTTCTTTTTGCATTGGCACGAGATGAATGTGAGCATGTGGCACTTCGAGACCAATAACAGCAACACCGACTTTAACACAAGGGATAACATCCTTAATTCTGTTTGCTATTTGTTTAGCAAATATCATCATTTCTCCGAGGTCGTTATCTTCTATGTCGAAAATATAATCGACTTCTTTTTTAGGAATAACGAGGGTGTGACCTTTCATCAAAGGATTGATGTCGAGAAAAGCGAAGAATTTATCGTTTTCAGCGATTTTATAGCAAGGTATTTCACCGTTTATTATTCTTGAAAATATAGTTGCCATAATGTTAACGTGTTATTTCAATTATTTCAAACATAACCTTACCTGCAGGCACTTGTATTTCAACTTGATCGCCAACAGATTTTCCGAGAAGACCTTTAGCGATTGGAGAAGTAACGGATATTTTGTGATTTTTAAGGTCAGCTTCTTTTTCAGGAACGAGAGTATAAGCCATGATAGCATTAGTTTTCAAGTTCTTTATTTTAACTGTTGAAAGGAGCAAAGCCTTAGATGTATCCATTTTTGATTCATCAAGCACGCGAGCGCTCATGATTAATTGTTGAAGTTCAACGATCTTCATTTCAAGATGTTGTTGAGCTTCTTTAGCAGCATCATATTCGGCATTTTCTGAAAGATCTCCCTTATCACGAGCTTCAGCAATTGCCTGAACGACTTTTGGACGTTCCTCGAGAATAAGACGATCCAATTCGTCTCTTAATTTCTGAAGTCCAGCCTGTGTAAAATATTCAAATTCAGCCATAATATGTTATTTAAATTTAATTAACGAAAAAGAAAAAAGAGACCCTTACCGAAATAAGGGCCCTTTTGTTTTATCGTATGCAAAGATACGAATTATTTTTGGATATAGGTCAATCTTTAGAAAATAATTCTTGCACCTATAGTATGTGTACCGTTCCAATGGTGTGTGCTTTGGTATGAATAGTCGATAGAGACTTTCATGCTTTCGCTAAGAGGAGCTTGTACTGAAGCACCCATTGACAAACCATTGTTTACGTTTACGCAGTCATCTAATTCAATATCTTTCCAGATACCGTTTTCAATTGTGTAACCTGCACGGAGAATCAAGTAATCTTTGAATGATCCTTCAAGACCTAATGTTACTTGGTCTTTTGAGAAAGAGTTTGAAGTAAAGTTACCTGCAGCTGTGAGGCGTGATCCGTTTGTGAAATTGAAATCGTATGCAGCAGCAATATTCAATTGTGTTGGCAACTCGAATTGGTCAGCACGGTGAATAACTGTAAGTTCTGAACCCCAGAATGAGTCTGGACTTGCTTTGAATGAGATACCGTCACCACCGAATTTCATTGTTGTACCAATGTTTTTCAATGTAATACCGAAGTGAATATTGTCTGTAATACCTGTTACATATTGGATACCTGCGTCGAGAGCGAAGCCTGTACCAACCATATCAGAGATTGATTCGCTTATGATTTTCAAAACGAAACCTGCATGAATACTATTTGAGAATGACTTAGCAACTGCTACGTTGATGTTCATCAAGTTTGGTTTGAATGTACCTAATGTCATGTCAGGATATTCTTCAGTTGTTCTGTAGATTTCACCTGGGTTGAATGACATAACATAGAGACCAGCTACCACTGATTCAGAAACTCTTGCGAGGAAACCGAATGAATAAGCATTAACGTCTGAACCTTTTAACCAATTTGTATATGAAAAGTTCAAATCGATGGAGTTTGTTGCTGTGATACCAGCAACGTTACTCCACATAGCTTCAACACCATGAATTGATGACATACCTGCGTTACCCCAACCGGCTGATGAAGCCCAAGGGTTAATTAATAATTCTGTTGCACCTGCTTGACCTAATCTATCCTTATTACCTGCGAATGCTGTATTGCTTAATCCTAATACTAAGATTGCCAAGCTTACTATAACGATGGATTTAAATAACTTTTTCATGATCGTACTTTTTAATTTTGTTCGCATAATAATTAGAATGTATTTAAGTCAACTTGACGCATTGCACAATAGAATTTAACTGTCTTTTCACCACCGTTTACAAGGTCTTTAACATGGATGAGATAGAAACCTGAAGCGATTGGTGTGTTAGCATGGTTAGTTAAATCCCAGTCAATTGTTGTTACACTTGAGTCTTTCTTGAATTGACGAATCTTAGCACCGTTTACTGTGTAGATTGTTACAACGCACTTGTCTGGAACGTTTGCAATCTTAACTGTATGTGTAAGAGCATTGCCTTCGTATGTAGAGAATGCATAATATGGATTAGGTACTACTGTAACCATTTCGAGGTCACTTGCGCCTTTTTCAAGATCTTTAACTGTTGGTGCACAACCATCTGTTGAGAAAGTATAATATGGATAATAACCATTATGATTTTCTGTATCTACCAACTCATCTGTTACGAGTTCAAGTGGCATATCGCTATAACCTGATCTATATGGAGTTGCTATACGTACAGAAATCTTAACAGGATTACCTTCTTGTAACCATTCTCTACCTTCTACAGCCATTGGCATACCTGCCCATAATGGTTGACCCCAGAACTTGATATAGTGAACTTTTTGGTGTGCAGACGCCAATGTTTCTATTTCCTTCAATGTGTTGCAAATGTATGCACCAGCATCGTAAGCAGGTGATTTGTACATTATATCACCTTGTACACCTGCGTCATTCATTGGGAATACATATACGAAGTGTTTACCACCGAATACTGGAGTTGCATCTACAGCATCAAACAATACAGGATCTGAAAGCTGTGCTAATGGAGCTGACAATACTGTTGATTCTTTCAATGCTGGTGGGTTGAATAACATGTCACGACCGTTCAAATCAGGGTAGAATGAGTCTTCTGAGAAGCACATGTTGAGACGTGCACCTGTTTCAACATCAATAGCATAACCAGGGAACCAGCCCATACCTCTTGCAGAGATATAGTTAGGAGCGTTTGGATCATCACTTGCTTCCATATTCATGTCATCACATGAATTGCCTTCTTTGTCAACTGATGCTGCTTTACGCAATGCGAATGTGATAGCATTGCCTTCTGATAAATTCTTATCACCACACATTTCAATTACTGCACAACGTGTCCATTTTGACTTGTCAGCTGTTAAAACAATGTCAATAGAACCTAATCTTCTGAAGAGAGAGTCAATTCTACAATTAGTCTTGTGAAGAGGACCTGGTACATTATTAATATATGGTGTTGTTAAAATCAACGGAGCCCATGTACCCTCAGCAATATTTTCATAATCTTCAGATTCGTCGTATGTTTTTGAAATACCACCTGTTGTTGAAGCAACGCTATAGTCGTTTTCACTTGGTTCATCTTGGTTACCATAGTTACCTGAACGAATCCAGTTAATTGGTGATGATGGAATATTATCATCATCTCTGATACCGCCTAACCATCTATTTGAAGAGTCAGCGTATGTAACTGATGATGTAATGAGACCGTTATTAGGTGCTAGAATACGCCATACAGCATCATAAGAGTTATTTGATGAATTGAAGTGTTTACCTACGAGTAGCGGACCAACATTCCAAGGTTGATAAACTGTTACAGAAATACCTCTTTCAAGGAAAATATTTTCTGAAGCGAAATCTGATGTTGTATCTGATTCAAAAATTTCACCAGTTTTTAAATCTTTAAGTTTCCATCTAAATACTTGTTTTTCTGTTGAGTCACCGAAAACTGTTACATCATTTGTAACATTTTGAATGTATTTAAATTTGAAATCTTCTAACCAAATAGCATAGTCTGTTGCTACAACATTCAATGGGTCGATAACCTTAACATCAATAGGACCATTACCAGCTTTATATGTAGGGTGGTATGCTATTGGATAGTCAGGACTACCAAACACGTTAGTTTCACTTGCTGGTTTCTTGCTTAAGATCTCATTTACTGTTTCATCAGTAAGTTCAAGTTGATTACCACCATTACCAAGACCTGCCCAACGTGTAATTTGTGGTTGATCTCCGTAATTTGAGTTAATTACAGTACCGTTAACAGTTTTGTGAGGAACTGCTGAGTACAATTTAATGTTTTTACGACCTGCAAGATATGGAGTCTTTTGACCAAACAATGCCATAGGGTTGTTAGGGTCAATTTCATAATCTTGATAATTATTATAAGCGTATGAAATAGCCATATAATAATAGGTCTTGTGGTTAATCAAGTTAACGTCACCTGTTGTTGTAAATTCGTCTTGTGTGATAACAAATGTATTCTTGATACCTTCATCATTACCTTCAACCATGAGTGTAGGAACTGATGCTTGTAATTGATCATCATAGATATAATTTATGATTCTTGAAACATCGTTCTTAACGTCGCATTGATAAACGATACGTGCTTTTGAGATGTCGTTAAGATCTTCAACACTAACTTCTTTATTAGCCAATTGATAAACAATGTAACCTTCGAAACGATATGTTGAGTCGTTACGTTGTGTTGAGTCTGTTACGAGAGGACCACAAATTTGTGGATCAACTTCGTAATAAGATTCACCGTAGTTATTTGAATTTTCTGAGTTAGAAATATAAACGATGAGTTTCTTATCGAGTTCACGGAATGTGAGGTCTGGAGCATCTGGACCATCAAGTACGTCGAAACAGTTGTCGAACATTGATTGACATTTATCGTCAACACGACGTAATAATTCTACTGATGCCCATGCTGTACCTGATGATGAACGAGCCCATGGCACACCGAAAGTGATGTAGTTAACAGCACCTGGTTTCAATGTGAAAGGACCAGCTGATTGCATGAAACGACGGTCAGCAGGGTTGTTAGGTGAGCCATTGTTACCTGTTTCTTCACTCCAGTAACCTGGGAAACCTGTTGGCAAACCACCAGTACCCCAGTTACATGGGTCAGAATCGAATGGGAACATGAAGTCACATGCTACGTCAGTTACACCAGGAGAACCTGGGAATGCGTTACCACCATAGTGCATCTTGTCACCATTTTTCCAAATACCTCTAAGATAGTTGTAATATTCAGAAGCTTTTTCTGGGTCACCGTGGTCAGTTTGGTCATTATCGTGATAAACGAAGCGGCGCATACCGAAACGTTCGTCATCAACAATACCATTACCAAAGTTAACACCATTGATACTTTCGTCGCAGTTTTCACCTGTTACAGGATTGTATTTAGGGTTATCGATTCCGTCTGGATCCAAATATGGACCTTGGAAGAAGTCAACACCAACTGCTGGAGGATTTGCACCGTATGATTCTGGTTCACCATTACCATCGATGTTAGAACCGTTATAACCATAACCTAAACCACGGCTTACGTCACAACCGACAAAGTCATCTCTTGAATAACCAAGGTCAACGTCTGTCCATGGAGAGAAGTAAGTATTTGTTAAAGTATATGTAGAACGGTTAATGATTTCATAACTATAGAAAGTCATGTTGTTGATTTCATCATTAGTAGCGAAAGCGAAAGCTTGTGCTCTAATTTCCATACCGATTGCTGAACCACCTGTTTCTGTGTGAGCATTACCTTTATCGTTGAAAACCCACCATATTGTTTGGTCACCTTTAATAACTTGGTCAGCCAAAATAGAACCTTCAATAGAACCTTCTACGTATTCGTCCATTGTAGGGACTTGGCTATGACAAAGTTCATTATCGATATCATAATATGGATAATCACCATCTTCAGGGTTGTATTCAGTATCGCCATTTCTATCGAAGAAAGGAGCTAAGTAATTACTCATACCTCTACTTGGGTCACCGTGAGCAGGCCATGTTGCAATTGATGTAGGAATTTCGTAACCTGGATCTGGGCTAAATGCACCTGTTTCTGGGTCACAATTTGCCAAGAATTCATCAACTTCAGCACGTGTGATAGTGTACATTTTATCATATTCCATACAAGTTTCTGGAAGAATAGAAGCAGTACCATCTATTGTAAGAGGACCAGTCCAGAAGTCATTACCTTCTTGACGGAAACGGATAGCAGAACATTTTAACTGTTGGTTGATGTCGAGACCAGCGATCCAGAGAGAACCAGCATACAATGATGTTGCTGAACCGTTAGCAGGAATATAATATTTAGCTCCTGTTCCACCTGGGAGATCCCACCACATGTCACCACCGGCATTAACACGTACTCTTGCATTGTTGATATTCAACCAAGCAAATGTAGAAGACGGAGAACATCCAGCTGTTGTACCTCTGATAGCACGAGATTTAGTGTCATTCATTTTGACCTTCTCTGCTCTCAATTCTGTTACATTCATGAAAAGGAATGCAACAATTAATAAACGAACAATTGTCTTCATATTTTCAGTAATTTTTTATTTCTGTTTAGAAGTTAAAGATTACACCAAATCTAATTTGACGTGGTTGTGAATAGTGACCTGCGTAATTTACATACAAGCTATACAAATCTGTATATGCTGTTGGGTCTCTTTGAATTTGAATTTCACGTTGGTATTCTGGTGCTGTTAAGTAACCGTCATCATCTGGGTTACCTGTTGCATTGTAAACACCCATGATATTCTTAGAATTCAAGAGGTTCAATACTTGTAAATATACGTTCATATAAGCATCACGGCCATTACCATCTTCTTTCTTACCAAGTTTCAAGTTGATGTCTTTGTCAACACGGAGGTCAAAACGGAATGACCAAGGGAGACGTGAACCATACATTGAACCATTCAAGATGTTTGTTGAAGGAGAAATAGGTGAAGAAATGTTTTTAGCTGATGTATAAGGAGTACCTGAACCACCATTAACTGTCAAACTAGCACCTGTATTAGCCAACCATTGAATATTTTTCTTGTTTTCACGTTTTGTTACAGGTCCGTTATAGTCTTTACCTTCGCCAAAACGATAGTCGAGAACAATATTGAATTGGTGACGACGGTCCCATGGCATTGGGAATGTAGAACGTAAGTTAGGAACACCTGCTGCAATCAATGAAGACATGGTTGTTGTACTTGCACCAGTAGCATTAGTAAATTGTAAAGTGTAACTTGCACGCAAACGAACATTACCTGTTCTACGTAAGTCGTATGATGCTGTGAAACCTTTAACAGTACCAAAGTCTAAGTTGCTGTATGATGTATAATCTTTAGGATATGCACCTGTATAACGATACAACTGAATCATGTTACGTAACTCACGATAGTAACCAGTGATTGTCATTGATGATGAGTTGGTTAATTTTTGAGTAAAACCAAGTTCATAGTCAATTGTTTGAGCTGGTTTCAATGATGGGTTATTGATAGCACCACTAACTTGATCGAAGTAATAGTAGCTATAGATATTTGTAAAGTTGTTAGATGGACGTTGTGTCAAAACATCATAGTGAGCAAAGAACAATGCTTCGTCAGAAATAGGGAATGAGAATGAGATACGAGGCATTACACTCCATTGTGGATCATAATCTTCAAATGAAGTTGTGCTGATTCTACGTTGTGATGGGTCTACGAGCCATGGTGAGATACCGCTACCTTTGTCTAATGTTGTAGGGTCAGAAATTTCTTTACCATCTTCGCCGTACCATACATTGCCGTTACGATAACCAACGATTGCAGAGATGTCGTCAATTTTATTTACGTAAACTGCAAAGTCTTCACCGATGTTATCTGGAACGTCAACAACTGTACCATTTTGAAGTGTGATGTTGCCATTATTATCGACCAAATCACCAACAGTTTTATAATCATAAAGGATATAAGGGTCCTTCAAAACTTTTTGGTTAGCATCGAAACGGTCAACACGAACACCAATATTAAAGATAAGATCTTTGAAAGCGAATTTATCTTGGATATAACCAGCCATGTAAATAGGTTTGAATGAACCTACTGGACGTGTATAGTTACCATTTTCATCAACTTCTGTGAAGAAATCTTCAAAGCTTGGTTGTCCTTTAATCTTATTACCTTGATAATCATAACCATAGTATGAAACGTATGAGTTACCGTCTTGAGTCAACTCATCTGGAGTAAACATACTGATATCGAAACCATTTGACAATGTTGCAGTATGCATAACACCATCTTTATCATAATATTGGATAGTATTATCATTGAAATCATAAGAGTCGATATTGATCCAATCCAAACCTTCAACGCTAAGTCCTAAAGCTTCACGTAGATTTTTGTCGAATTGATATTGTGATGATTCGTCATATCTTCTGTAGTAACGAATTGTATCAACGAAACCGTCGTAGCTAACAACTTCAGGGTTAGCGATGTCTAACTGTTGGATATGGAAGTTAGCGAGGTTTCTCATCAAATACCACATTCTGTAACCGCTTACGCCATAGCTTCTGTTATTACGTTGTTCATATTGGAAACCTAATTTGATTTCGTGGTTACCAACTGTCATAGCGCCAGCAAGGTTAACATTGAATTTATCAACTTCACCATATCCGTAGTTTGATTGGATAGAACCTGGAGCAGAGTAGAGTCCATAGAATGCTGAAGGAGAATCACCATTCAAGAGAGCACCACCAAGTTGAAGGTCAGTGAAGTTTTGATAATGTCCGAGAGGATCATTATACAAATCATAGTAAGAAGTTGTATATCTTGCCAACAATGGGTTATGTTCTGATGCTTGGAATCCTACCAAAGTATCATAATCCCATGATGTTGTAGCCCATACTCCGCTATAGAGAGATGTAGAACCATCAGCATTTGTTACAGTGATTGTTGAGTCAGCGAAACCGTATGAAGGAGTTTTGTAGATGGTATATTTACCGAGATAACCATAATCCCAAATATTGTCCCAATGATCAGGATCACCATATTCGCTATTGTAGCGAGAGTAGTCAACTTGCAAGCTGTAGTAGAAGTTCTTAATCAAAGATGTGCTTTCTTGAGGAGAAGGGAATCTTTGAGTGAAACGACCGTAAACACGCCATGTTTGGTCTTTACCTACAGCATTTTTAGCTGAGTTGAAGTAAGCGCTGCTTCTGCTATATGCATTGTACTTACTGAGGTTAAATGTACCACCGAATGTCAAGTTAGTAGTTTCGGTTGTACGAACGTTGATGTTACCAGCGATGTTAGCGCTCCAGTTTGAAGTGTTTTGTGAGTTTTTGATGTACTCCATAGAACCCATTCTTGTGTATTCACCGTTGAGGTAGGTACCTTGGCCTGAACCTGAAACACGGATAGGATTGTTTTGGATGTACTCTAACCATTCGTCTGTAGCTTTGTAATGGCCAACAGCTGACAAAGCGCCATCGCGATCGTAGTTAAATTCTCCTGATAAGAAGAAACCTAACAAAGCAGTCTCGCTATTTTTACCTTTGATTAATGGACCTTGAACATTAAGACCAACTCTGTTATGTCCATAGCTGTCCAATAATTCTGAAGTTTCCATTTCAACGCCAGCACCGAAGGTTCTTGAAGGGCCTTTAGTTGTCATGTTGATGATACCACCTGTAGCATCACCATACATAGCTGGAGTACCTGATAAGAGAACTTCAACTTGGTCAATAGCTGATTGAGGTACGGTTGCAGAACCGATAACACGTACGCCGTCAACGTAATAAGTAGCGCCGTCACGGGCACCACGCATGTTACCTGCTTCACCGTCACTTGAGAAAACACCACCGACGCTCGCTGCTACAGCAGATGCTGAACGTTGAGGCATCTTGGCAATTTCTTCCGCAGTAATTGTAGCACCACCAGATGTATTATCCTTTGAAATCAAAGGCACCTTGTAGTCAACAATTTCAACAGCATCCAACATTTCTGATTGCATGCTCATGTTAACGTCTTGGAAAGTAATCTTGTTTGCTGGAATAACAATACCTTTCATGATGAAAGTATTGTAACCAACGAAAGTTGCTTTCAAGTCGTAGGTTCCCGGAGGAATCGGGTTGATGTCATAGTTGCCATCAAAGTCAGAGCTGGCACCACCAACTTGGGTACCGCCATTTTCCAAAATAATGTTTGCAAATGGAATTGGTTCGCCAGTGTCTTTGTCGACAACAACACCTTGGAGTCGTCCAACTTGCGCATATGCTAACGACCACGATGTCAGCATGATGCAGAGGGTAAATAGTAACTTTCTTAACATACCTTGAAATTTTATGTTATACTACTCAATTTGTTCGTTAAAAGGAGTTCAAAGATACGATAAAATTTTAAACAAAAGAAAGAAAATATTCAATTACTAAAAAATATTTTTCATGACGCCAATATATAATATATTAAGACGTTGTTTCTTAACACATTAAATATAAATTTTAGTAAAATTATTTTTTATTTTTATATGGTTTTAGTCTTTCCTTAACATTATTTCTCAAATATCCTCAAAATGTTTGTAAAAGAGATGTTATATTATTTTAAGGGGACTTCTATAAATCCCCTTAAAGATTATTAATAACCTCTAAAATTCTTTCTTTTTTTCGTTTTGAAACAGGCACCTTCACGCCATCTGTCATAACCACCATCATTTCATCTTTGATAAAGTTCATGATACAGCGCATATTCACCAGATGCGATTTATGAGTACGAACAAAGTCATATTCTTCTAATTTCTGTTCCATTTCCTTCAAAGTTTTGCTCACCAAAAGATTTGTTCCGTCTTTAAAATAAATAATGGTATAATAATTATCAGATTCACAGCGAATTATATTATCCACTTCTATCAAATGAATCTTATCTGATGTTGAAATGCTTATTTTCTTTACAACAAGTTGTTCTGGGTCTATATTTTTCAGCAATGTATCATACTGTCTTTTCAGGGTCTTTTTATATTTTGCCTCCTTCACTTTTTCTACGGCAGCCACCAATTCTTTCGGGTCAACAGGTTTTAAAAGATAGTCGAGGGCGTCGTGTCTGATAGCCTTTATTGCGAACTGCTCGTAAGCTGTTATAAAAATGACTTCGAAATCGACATCTTTTATATTGCTTAACAATTTGAATCCGCTGCCACCTGGCATTTCAATATCAAGAAAAACCAAATCAGGACTAAAAGCTTCTATCATCGATTGTCCTGATGTAATATCATCGGCTTCCGCGCAAACCATGACATCAGGGCAATATTGTGCGAGCAACGATTTCAAAACATTACGAGCCATTTCCTCGTCTTCAACAATAACACATCTTATCATATATACCTTATATTAATTAATCATTATAACTTATTACTATATTAACCCTCGTTCCTAAGGCTTCGCCTTTGTCGTTTTGCAAATCAACGACGTCAACGCTGAAGTCTTCATTAGAAATCTTGCTTAGCATTTCCAACCTTCTTCGCGTTATGCTCATTCCATAGGACTTATGAGCTCCTGTTTTTTGTTTTATCTTTTCAGAATATTTACGTCCGACGCCATTATCTTCAATAACGCAAAGCAGTTTATCTTCTGAAATTTTAGACAGCGATATTTTCAAAATACAGTCTTCTTTCTTTGGCACGAGTCCGTGAATGATAGCATTTTCCACAAAAGGCTGTATAATCAAAGGAGCTATTTCTATATTGTTAACGTCTAATTTTGAATCAATATTTATTTCATAATTAAAGCGATTGCCCAAGCGCATCGATTCCAATTCGAGATACAGGCTAACGGCTTCCATTTCATCATACAATGGGACAAAACGTTCATTCGAGTTATTTAATATTCTTCTCATCAGTTTTGAGAAACTAGAAAGATAACTCACAGCTTTATCGACATCATGATTTATTATGTATTGCTGAATACTATTTAACGTGTTAAAAATAACATGAGGATTCATCTGAAGCTGCAATGTTTTCTGTTTCAGCTGAGCCATTTGCATCTCAAGTTCATTGATTTTTCGTCTCTGTTCCCTTTTCTGCAAAGCAATTTTACTTCTATGTTTTACGACGATATATATTATCAAAGAAACGACGAATACCAATATTAATTTGAATATTGCCCTTTGATACCATGCCGGATGAATTATTATTGTCAGTTCCAACGGTTTCTCTGTCCAAACATTCACTTCGTTAGCGGCTTTTAATTTAAACGTATAGGTTCCTGGACGGAGTTTGTTATAATCGGCATACCTATGAGCGGAATTATACGATGTCCATTCATTATCATAATTATCGAGCATACAAGAATACTTCACCATATTCTTTCTCAACAGATTAAGTGTTGCGAAACCTATTTCGAACGAATTTTCCTTATGAGTCAGATTGATGGTATCGCCGTGATTAAGATAGCGATATTTTTTTCCGTCATGAGTTTGTAGTTTAGTAACTATGACATTAGGAATCTTTTTTTCAAGCTGAATATCTTTAGGCTTGAAGTAATTAAATCCGCTGAAACCGCCAAATAAAAGCACCCCTTTGCTACTTCTCAAGAAAGCGTTAGGAATAAATTCGTTACCTTGCAAGCCATCGCTTTTGTCATAAATAGTCACCGTTTTTGTTGCAAGGTTATATTTTATAATACCTTTACTCGTACTTGCCCAGTGAAATCCATTTTCATCAGGGATAATAGCATATACCATCATTCCCGTATTATGATTTATTTTAGATGTTGTAAATGAGTTTGTTTGCGGATTAAATGCCAGCATTCCACTTGAATATGAACCGATATAATAACGACCATCTTCGCCATCGACTATATCGAAGAGCGCATTATTATTCACCACGTCACCTTTCATCAAAGAATCTGGAAGATAATAACGAGTAAAATCATCGGTTTCGTAACTATAGACAGCGAGTCCGTCGCCCGTTGTAATATACAAGGCTCCATCAGCGAGCATCAAATCAAACAAATCATCGTAAGGCAAAGATTTCTTATTTCTTTTTTCTGCGTTATAAAAGCTATGCGATTTATCTCTCAGATTTATACGGCACAAACCGACATTAGTGGCCACCCACATATTATCATAATCATCTCTGACGATTCCTCTCACAACGGCATGATAAAGATTAGGGATTTTATATTCATCAGCAACATTAATGACTCTATCTGATTTCATGTCGTAGATGAACAATCCATCATTACGAGTTCCAACCCAAAGATAGTTGCCAGCATCGAGATACAAGCAATATACGTAAAATGATTCGAAATAATTTTCTTTAGAATTGAAATATGGCTTGAAATCCTTTATGGATTCATCATTTATATTAAATATTTTTATGCCAGCCTCTGTTCCCAAAAGGAAATCATCATTTTCCATTTCCAGGAAATAGTTAATCGACAAGATATAACTATTTTGGAAGAGACTCACGGTAGAGAAATTCGCCAGATTATTTTCAAAGCGATTCAAGCCCGCATAAGTTGCAATCCATACGGAGCCATTTGTATCTTTAAAGACATCAAAGACATAATTGTCCGATATTGCATTACGGCGGTTGAATTTAGAGATATGAGCAGCTGTTTTATTCTTATGATTATATATATACAAACCGTCGGTATAAGTGCTAATCATTATTTCATCGTCATTGAAAGAAATAATCTTTGATATATCTATTTTATTCGACTTGTATGACATCAGCGAATTAAGATCTATTCTTTCAATTGTCTCGCTTTCAACGTCGAGGAGACATAATCCGTTTGACGTCCCGATGAATATTTTGGAATCATCAACTTTATGCATGCATCTAAGATTATTGTCAGGCAATGACAAATCTACGTCTTTTATATAATAGAAATGGCGTATTGACTGATTTTCATCCTGATACCTGACCAAACCTTTAGATGTCGCAAGCCACCACGAGTTATTATATTCTATATACTCTATTTGTCGCACCTCATATTCTGGGAAATAATTGTTGATTTTAGGAATATAAAAGTCTTTTGTTCTAAGGTCATATACCGATGTTCCTCCTTTAGTACATATCGTAATCCTATTGTTTGCAGGTTTTGATATATAGAATATATGATTATCGGGCAGGACGAGCGAATCCGTTTCAGCGAAGAAATTTGTAACATGTTTATTTTTCATATCATAGATACACAAGCCTTTTTCTGTGGCTATAAAAAGAGTATCGCCACAAGGCTGAATATCTGTGATTGTTGCGTTTATAATTCCATCGACATTGTCATATTCTTCAAAATTGTAGCTATCGAAGGAATTCAATCCGCGTTTTGTTCCGAACCACATCATGCCGTTTTCGTCTTGAGCGATGGCAGTAACGATGTTGGAACTAAGATAACTGTTAGATACAGAGTTATTTGATATTTCTTTATTAAGGACGTATGATGCCAAAGTATTATTATGTCCCGAAATTTCGTCATGAAACATCAGCGACACAAAGAAAAGGACAATATAAGCAATGGCACTATTTCTCATCATTTTGTATCCCTTACTCCATCTTTTATAACAGCGTCATCTGCAATTCTGCATGAGTTCTTTTTATTGAAATCAAAAAACGACTTCTTTCTAATCGGTGTATCTCTTTTGCTTCTTTTTGCATTTTCTTTCATCATTTTCTTAGTAGCGTCCGACTGCATTTCATAATGTCTCTTCACTAATTCTTCATAAGACACACTATTATCATTCACCAAATTGTTTTCAGAATCTGGCAAAATGACTTCCATTTCTTCAGAATCAATATTTTGATTTTCTTTCGGTACTATCATTGGATTTTCTTCAGGAATTACCACATCTTTTTTTGAAGAACAAGATAAAAAAAGTGAAGCTGCGAACAATAAAGCCAGCATTAATAAACGTTTATGCATACGATAGTTCTTTTTTTAAAATTTAAAGTTATACTTTCAATTAATTTTATTGTTTAAACAAATAAGTTGTATTTTTGTTTTCTAATTATGAAAATTATTTTTGTCATATCATTACTTTTGTTGAGCATGTTCTCATGCGACGATACTCCGCACAATCCCAACATTCCTGATGCGTATATCAATTTTACCATTGAGCCTAATTCAACATATTATTATGAATTAAACACTGTCAGCGGTTGGATGTATGTCACCGCACCACCTCAGAGCAGGGGCATCATTGTGTATCGATATTCATTGGATGAGTTTCGTGCTTACGAGCGACAGTCACCCAACGAGCCAAATTATTGCGGCGAATATTCCAGGCTAATTGTCGATTTTCCGTTTGTCGTTGACACTTGTTTAGATGTGAAATACAGCATCTTAGACGGTCAGATAATCAGTGGCGGCTATTACGGTTATCCATTGATTCAATATCATACTCAATATGACGGGCACTCTTTAAGAATCTACAACAAATAATACACCTCTATATCACAACTTTCATCAAAAACAGCATCACGAAATTTCGTAATGCTGTTTTTTTAAATTATCAATATCTGTAGATGTCTGATTTGAAAGGACCATCGACAGGAACTCCGATATAATCTGCTTGTTCTTGTGTGAGTTTGGTCAATTTGACACCAATTTTTTCGAGGTGCAATCTTGCTACTTCTTCATCGAGATATTTTGGCAAGCAATATACATCAACAGGATAGTTGCCTCTGTTCTTCCACAAATCCAACTGAGCCAATGTTTGGTTAGTGAATGAGTTACTCATCACGAAACTTGCGTGACCTGTTGCGCAGCCGAGGTTAACCAAGCGACCTTCAGCGAGGATGAATATTGAGTTGCCGTTTGGCATGATATATTTATCAACTTGAGGTTTGATGTTGACTTTCTTGACGCCTGGAAGATTTTCCAAAGCTGACACTTGGATTTCGTTGTCGAAGTGACCGATATTACATACGATAGCTTGGTCTTTCATCTGGAGCATTGTCTCGAGAGTGATGACGTCGCGGTTACCAGTACATGTGACATAGACGTTACCTTCTTTAACAGCTTCTTCCACTGTTGTTACTTCGAAGCCTTCCATTGCAGCTTGAAGAGCACAGATAGGGTCTATTTCTGTCACGATGACTCTTGCACCGTAAGAGCGCATTGAGTGTGCGCAGCCTTTACCAACATCGCCATAGCCGAGAACGACGACGACTTTACCAGCGAGCATAACGTCGGTAGCGCGTTTGATACCGTCAGCGAGAGATTCGCGGCATCCGTAGAGGTTGTCGAATTTTGATTTTGTAACACTGTCGTTGACATTGATAGCAGGAACGAGAAGCTTGCCTTGTTCTTTCATTTGGTACAAACGGTGAACGCCTGTTGTTGTCTCTTCAGAAACGCCTTTCCAGTTAGCGACAACTTCATGCCAATGGTTAGGATTTTCAGCGTAAGTAGCTTTGATTACTGACATAAGAGCTGCTTCTTCAGCGTTGCTTGGTTCAACGTCCATGAGTGAAGGATCGTTTTCGCAGTCGTAGCCTTTGTGGATTAACAAAGTAGCGTCGCCGCCATCGTCAACGATCAAATCTGGACCTTTGCCATCAGGGAATGTGAGAGCTCTCATTGTGCACCACCAGTAGTCTTCCAATGACTCGCCTTTCCAAGCGAATACCGCTGTTCCTGTTGCTGCGATAGCTGCTGCAGCGTGGTCTTGAGTTGAGAAGATGTTACAGCTTGCCCAGCGTACTTCAGCGCCGAGTTCAACTAATGTCTCAATCAAGATAGCTGTTTGTATTGTCATGTGCAAAGAGCCGCTGATACGAGCGCCAGCGAGAGGTTTCTCTGCACCATATTTCTTACGAAGCGCCATCAAACCTGGCATTTCATGTTCTGATACTTCTATTTCTTTTCTTCCCCAATCGACGAGATTCATATCTGCAACCAAATAAGGAAGGTCTTTTTGCATTAATTTTTCGTTCATGATATGGTGTTTTATATTTATTTTTCCAAGAATGCAAAGATATGAAAAAAGGCTAATGGCTAAGGGTTAATGGCTAAAGTTTTTTTTAAGACTACAAGACTACGAGACTACAAGTTTTTTTTCAGTTAAGAGTTAGGAATTCCTCATTTCACCCACTTTCCACTCTCCACTTCCTTCATTCCTAATTCCTCATTCCTCATTCCTAATTTAAAAGACGCTTCAATTACATATTGTTTATTTTTAAGGTGTAATGTGAAAACGTCTCTACAAAACATTCCTAACTCGTCCTCGTTCCCTATCCTCAGTTCCTCAGCTCCTCAGTTCCTTAATTCCTAACTAATCAAAACCCCTCAAGGCTCATCGTCACTGTTGGGATTAAGAGCAAACCTCCTAATATGATAAGGACGAGCACGAATTTCCAGAACCATTTGAACCATTTCTGATATGGCACTCTTGCCACTCCAAGCGCTGCTATGAGAACTCCAGATGTCGGTGTTATCATATTGGTGAATCCGTCGCCAAACTGAAACGCCATCACTGTAGCTTGACGGCATACACCAATCAAATCGCTGAACGGTGCCATGATTGGCATTGTGATGGCTGCCTTTGCCGAGCCTGACGGAATAACGACATTGACAATAGTTTGTATCGCATACATTATTTCAACCGAAGCAATCTTGCCTAAATCGGTCATTGACTTTGAAAGTCCGTATAATATAGTGTCAATGATGCCACCCTCTTGAAGTATTATCACTATGCCGCCTGCGAGACCAACGACGACAGCCGCAGATAAAATATCGCTCATGCCTTCAATGAAAAGACGTGCTATGTCGCTGGCTGTCTTTCCTATCGCCAATCCGCTTGCGATACCCATCACAAGGAACAATGTAGCGATTTCCATCACATACCATCCGTATCCCATAACGCCGACGATAAGGTAAATAATGGTATAAAGAAGTATCAATAGTATAAAATTATGAACTGTTTTTCTTAATGACAAAGGTCCCAATATTGCGAAAAGAACTGTCAATATAGGAATGAAAGGAGCTGTCATTGATGAATTGCCTACATTCAAAGTTGTGGTTGGGTAATAGAAAGAAAATACTGTCATTGCGACGAGAATCGCTGCATAAACATACCAAGCTTGTTTTGTCTTTATCGCTTCATGTTCTTGCTGTCCTTCAATGTTATGAGTACGCCAATATGCATCTTCGTCATACATTATAGAAGACATAGGATTCTTCTTTACCTTTTTAGCATATAACAAAACGAAAGCAATTGTCACCACATTTATCACAACCCAGCAGAAAATTCTGTAGCCTATTCCTGAGAAAAGCGGCACATCGGCAATTCCTTGCGCTATTCCTATTGTGAAAGGATTGAGTATCGCGCCAGCAAATCCGACATGAGCAGCCACATAGACCATACACACGCCCACTATGGAGTCGTAGCCCATCGATATGGCAAGAGGAATAATTATGATGATGAAAGCAATACATTCTTCACTCATACCGAAGACAGCTCCGAACAAACTAAACAACAGCATTATCAAAGTGATGATAATATTATCTACGCCAAGAGTTTTGAAAAGACTATAGTTTTCTAATTTTTTAGTAAATTTAAGGAAGGTGAAAATACCCATATCTATGGCGTGGCTCTTATTCATAATCCAGAAAGCGCCGCCTATGATAAGGATGAAAACTATGATTGAACTTTGTTTCTCAAAGCCCTTGAAAAGCGCAGAAAACACCTGCCAAGTCTGAGGTTCCGAGTGATAATCCGCCTTTAATTGTTCGGGAATCTCATCTTGGTAATAGAAATTCAATTCTGTTTTTTCAATTCCATTTTCTATAATGTTTTCTTTAATATAATAGCCAGGCTCGACAAACCAAGTCATAACAGCAGCTATCACTATGATAAAGAATACAATAACAAAAGTATGCGGTACTTTTTTCTGTGCCATAATATTATCTTTTTTTGCAAAAATAATAGTTTTATATTTAATTTCAACAAAAATGCTGAAATATGTAGGAAAATTAACGGTTTTGAGCAATATTATTGTATTTTTGTAGTTGCAAAAAATATAAATTATTAAGTATAATGACAAACAATTCTCTGACTACATCTGACATCATGGATCTTATTTCAGATTATAAATCAGAAATAAGGAAACTTTCCGCAAAAATTTCATTTTGTGAAAACAGAATTTTTGAATTGGAGAGCTTGTTGAAAACTAATTCTAACAACACCATTTGCATTTCCGCACAAGAATCAAGATACAGAAAAAAGGAAACCAATCCTCGCAAGCCATACCCTCTTTCAAATTGGGACAAGATTATTATTGATGTCATATCAGAAAGCGGGAAAGCCCAATTGAGCAAAGATGTATATGATAAAGTTTTCAGCAGATCAAAGGAAGCCGGAATTTTTATTGACGACATCAGAAGCAAAGCTAAAATCAACCAATGTCTTGTTAAGTTAGCTAATCGTCGTAGCGACCTTGTCAAAGTAAAATACGGCGGTCGCGGTTACGCTTATTGTTTGCCTGAATGGATTAACGAAAATGGGACTTTAAAAAAGGAATATAAGATTACAGATATAGAATAGACATTTACTATAAAAACCTATTTCAACAAAAAAGATGGAGACATTTCTGTTTCCATCTTTTTTATTATTGATTGATTGATGATATTTTACAACATCAAGAAACTCATCAAGACACCTGCTGCCACTGCTGAGCCGATAACGCCAGATACGTTAGGAGCCATAGCATGCATGAGGAGGTGATTTGACGGATCGTATTTTTGGCCTTCCACCTGAGAGACGCGAGCGCTGTCTGGCACAGCAGAAACGCCAGCATTACCGATGAGAGGATTGATTTTATCGCCTTCTTTCAAGAAGAGGTTCATTATCTTAGCGCCGAGCACACCAGCTGCTGTTGCTATCATGAATGACAATGCGCCCAAACCGAATATCAACAAAGACTCTTTTGTAAGGAACACGTCGGCTTGTGTTGAAGCACCCACTGTGAGACCCAACAATATTGTAACTATGTCGATGAGAGCGTTGCTTGCTGTGTTAGCCAAACGTTTTGTCACACCACTTTCTTTGAGTAAGTTACCGAAGAACAACATACCGAGCAATGGCAATGCTGAAGGGCTGATGAATGTTGTAAGAAGGAGACCTACGATTGGGAAGCAAACTTTTTCTGTCTTGCTTACTTGGCGAGGAGCCTTCATGTGGATAACACGTTCTTTCGGTGTTGTGAGCAAACGCATGATAGGAGGCTGGATAAGAGGCACGAGAGCCATATAAGAATAAGCAGCGATAGCGATAGGTCCGAGGAGATGAGGAGCCATCTTAGATGACAAGAAGATAGCTGTTGGACCGTCAGCGCCGCCGATGATACCGATAGCACCAGCTTCTTTAAGGTCGAAGCCGAGATACAATGCGCCTATGAATGTGAGGAACACACCCAACTGAGCAGCAGCGCCCAAAATCATGAGACGAGGCTGTGAGATGAGTGAAGAGAAGTCGGTCATAGCACCGATTCCCAAGAAGATGAGTGGAGGATAAATACCTTGACGAACTCCGAAGTAGAGGTAGTTCAACACTGAACCTTCTTGATAGATACCAGTTTGAATATTCAAGCCGAAAGCCTCGTTGATAGCTGCGAGGGCTGTAGCTTCGTCCATTCCTTGAGGGAGGACGATAGAGCCGTTAGCATACATCTCATTGAAACGAGCCAAAGCGGTGTTGAGTTCCAACTTAACATTCTCACCTCCGAAGAGGCTAACCATCAGAGCCTGTGCATTTTGGATGTCAGACTGCAGCACATTCTGGTCGGCGAGTTCTTGCAGATGAGACAAGACATCGCTGAGGTTAAACGTGTAGGTCTGTAGGAAAGGGATATTACCGACAATTATACCTACACCGATAGGTATAAGCAACATCGGTTCAAAATCATATTTAATAGCCAAAAATATAAAAAAGAAAGCAACAAGAATCATAACCAAGTTACCTCTTGTTGCGTTCTTAAAACCGGTAAAAGCGAAGAAGTTGGATAAACCTCCA
>JAZQVL010000052.1:0-23322 GCA_045631805.1 Bacteroidales bacterium
AACGCTGACGCTGACAAGAAAGAACGTGAACGTGTTGACAAATTGAACGCTGCCGACTCAATGATTTTCCAAACAGAAAAACAAATGAAGGAATACGGCGACAAATTGCCAGCTGACAAGAAAGCAGAAATCGAAGGCGCATTAGGCAAGTTGAAGACAGCACATCAAGCACAAGACATCGCTGGCATCGACGCAGCAATGGCAGAGATGAACGCTATCTGGCAAAAAGCATCAGAAGAGATGTACAAGAACGCCGGAGCACAAGGCGGTCCACAAGACCCTAACGCAGGACAAAATCCAAACAACAACGGCAACGATGACGTTACTGATGTTGATTTTGAAGAAGTGAAGTAAACTTTGAACCTTGAACTAGGTCAAACAATCAAATAATATTAAAAAGCGCGAAATCATTCCGATTTCGCGCTTTTGTTAATTTATATTATTTCCGGTGGAAAGTCTTGATACTCATTTGCAGATATGTCTCACTGTTTTCTTGCTTATATCCATTTGTGTCAAGTTCTCTTATAATTGAGGATATATCTTTAGAGTTTTCGTGTACAATGATAACATTCGAATACTTTAGATAAGTCTCTGCATTATAATCACTCTCGTAGTAATAAGCTTGTGAGTTAAGATAATCGGAGAAAACAGGTTCTGTCATGTCCCCTTTGTTTGCAAATAATTCATGTTTTTCATCAAAATAATAAACCAACTGTTTGTCAATCCAAAACGGTGATATGATTACGCAAGCATCTTTTTCTGTCTTAAGTTCAACAAGACGTTTTGAAACATTACATACATCACCTTTCCATCCTGCATAACGCATGACACCGCTATCCATTTTAAAAGAGAAAATTACAGATAAGAGAAATATACATTCTACAAAGTGTCTATATAGTTTTCTTTTTGGAAATAAATAATTGATACAAATCACCAATGTCAGTATATAAAATGGTAATGTAAAATAGAAATATCTGTTTAAGAAAAAACCCACGAAGAAAGACAGTAGAAACGATACCACTAAGGGGATTGTCCAAAAAAGAATTACCATTAGCGAAGGTGATAAATTTAATTTACCTTTACTTCTCGATATAATAACCTTTATCAAAAACGATATTATAATAACTATTGCAAAAACTGTCGGTACAGGAGCGTTTGTAAAAGTACACAACATACTATAAAAGTTCTCAATACTACTACATTTACTTATCCAAGTGCCATTTATGCCAGAATCCATAAATCTGCTAATAACGACTGGGATAAGAGGAAAGCAAAATACCAACAATCCTATGATATGAAATAACATTCCTTTCCATAAAGATTTTCTTAGATCTTTAAATGAAATAACAACAAGAACTTCCATTGCGATAATCCAAAATGCAGCCATGTAATGGGAATAAACAAGAAGGATATTTGAAATCATGGATGGTATCCAATTGAATTTGTCTGGATTTTTACATTGCTTCATGAAAAAATAGACAGAACATACCGATAATAAACCAACAAGACTATAAACACGTCCTTCATGTGAAAGGAAAAGAGAAAATGAAGAAAAAACATAAAGCAACGAAACCACTAAAGCTGTTTCTCTTGACCAGAATCTATTTGCTAATTTATAGAGTGGAATAATAGTTAAAACATTAAACAACAAAGATAACGTTCTGAGAGACATCAATTCTATTCCAAAAATCTTTATCCAAATGCTGAGAATCATCTCCCATAGCGGAGGATTATCAGCTGCGAAACCATTGCCTGTGGTTAATGATTTCATTATCTCAAAAATTGAAAATCTGGAATAATAAAGCGAGAAACATTCATCATTGCCAATGTCCGTCTTTCCAATATAAATATATCTGACAATGAAAGCAGCTGTTATTAAAAAAAGTAATAGTAAAGAATCATACCAAGCGCTGTGTTTTTCCTTATTATGCATATTGATTATAGTTTATGATGATGAAATAATGGGCAAAAGTAGGTGTTTTTATGATTTAAAAAACAAAAAATATTTTAACTTCAAATTCTTATCACAAAACTAATAAATATTTTGAATCTAAGTCAATTTGTTGTGAGTTTTATATAAAGAATGGTATCAATGACCAATAAAGCGACTGTGCTTGAATGGTAAATATACTGAAAAATACATTTTTAAAGAATTTTTTTAATTTTAAAAGCATATAAAACAGGATTTATTTGTTATATTTGCAGAAATTCTACAAAATAAACTATAAGATGATACTTAAAATAGAGTTTGAAAATTTTTTTTCAATTAGAGATAGAATAAGAATAGACTTTCGTGCAGCTAATATTAACACAACTTTGGCTCGTGAATTAAGTCATAACGTTTTGGTGTGGAATGGTATTCCTGTATTAAAGTCAGTTGGATTATTTGGACCCAATGCTTCGGGAAAATCAAATATATTAAAAGCAATTAATTTTTGTTGTAGAATGGTTTTGGATTCACATCTTCATAATGAAGGAGATGTATTTAACTTTGAACCATTCAAATTTTATGGATATCAAAATAAACCAAGTAAGTTCTTGATAGACTTTGTTTGTGATAATATTGAATATGAATATTCGTTTGAACTGACGAAAGATTATATTGTTTCTGAATCCTTGTATTATTATCCAGTTGGTCGACGTGCAAAAGTATTTATTCGTCAAGCTGATGGTAAATATAGTTTTGGTACAGGTATAATTACAAAACCATCAGATGTTGTCTTAAACACAAGCAACAAGAATTTATTTCTTAGTAGAGCTAGTTCTATGAATAGGGAATTCGCACAAAAAATATATCGCTATTTCTTGAATCAATTTCTGTTAGGACTGGTTAACGTTAATGAAATGATGGTATTAGATAGCTTTGATACATATAAAAACGTCATTTTAAAGGCTCTTGAAATATGTGATACGGATATTACTGATATAGAAGCTAGAAAAGAGCAAATTTCTGCACCTGTTGCTATACCAGGTCAGCAAGAATTGTCTTTCAAACTAATTGATGTGTTGAAATTTAAAACATTTCATCGTAATCAGACAGACGTGATGTTTGATATGGATATGGAGGAGTCAAATGGTACTAGAAAACTTTTTCAAATATTGATACGTTTACTTGATGTTGTCAAAAATAAAAAAAGTATAATGATGGATGAGTTTGATATGGGTTTACATACTCGATTAGCGGATTTTATTCTTGATTTGATTCATGCATCAGAAGGAAGTCAGTTGCTATTTTCATCACATAACACAAATCTCATAGATATTAAAAGATTGAGAAGAGATCAAATAGTTTTTGTGAATAAGTCTGAAGAAGGATCAACAGAAGTTTATTCATTGTATGATTTCAAGGATTTCCGTGAAAATATGGATGCTGAGAAAGGGTATATTCAAGGTCGTTTTGATGCTGTGCCATATGTTGATTCTTCGGTGGAAAGTATTAAACAGTTGTTGGAGGGTTGAATATGCCAAGTAAAAGAGAGAAAACTCCTTCTAAACGAATGCGTAGAAGATTCTGTTATTAAGGAATTGAAAAAAATAGCACTTTGGGGGAATTATACTAAATCAACGTTTTCTGATACTCAACAGGCTTTCTTAAAGAAAAATATGGATGTAGCGATTGTCAGGTCAAAAAACTTAGTTGAATTTCAAAATCCTTCAACATGTGTGTATAAATTGATAGAAATATTGAAAGATTCAATTTCAAACTAGTTCTGAAGATTGAAATAATAAATCCCTCGCAGAGTCTGAGAAGGAAATCTATTGTTATTCTAGAATGAATGAGATAAGGTTTAAGTATAAGGATATCATTGATGCTGAAATACAAGTTGATGGTATTACGACAATGTCTGCAAGGTCGTCTTTTAAGGAAGGAGTTTTGACTGGAGGCGTGAATGTAGTGATCAATGGCGCGCCAATAGGTATGGGCAAGCAGGAAATATCGTCAATAAAAGTTCGCATTATTCTCCGCAATCGCAATATCGATATGTATGATATCGAATGTCTGGCATTAAGAGTTAAAACTAATGATTCGAGATATAAGGAGACTTATATGAAGGCTCAGAGTATTTTTGATACATTAAAATTCGTCGTGGGGAATATCAAACCTGATGTATCGCAGAATTTTATGTCCGACATAGAAGAACTTAAAGAACTGGCTGCCTTGAAAACTCAGGGCTTGATTACTGAAGAGGAGTTCGCAGCAATGAAAGCTAAGGTTATAAGCAGGTAACCCCATACTCTTCTTCATTCTCTGCAACCATCTGATAGTCTTCTTCTGGAATCTCGTATGGCTTTAGCTTCTGGTCTTGAAGGTATATGTAGTTGAGCGTATTGACCAACGACTCCAAAGTCTGTTGGCGAACATTAGGTTTCAGCTGGCATTCCCACACGTTGATGAAATGCCATCCCATAGAGGCGAGTTTCATCTGGGTCTCGACATCTCTTGTTTTGTTTCTGTCAATCTTCGTTTTCCAGTATTCAACATTGCTTTTCGGCATGACGTAATAGCTGCATCCTTCATGCCCGTGCCAGAAGCATCCGTTCACAAAAATGACGGTTCTGTATTTTCTTAAAACGATATCGGGATGTCCTGGAAGTCGAGGGTGGTTCAGTCTGTAACGAAAGCCACGGCTGAATAGGAACTTCCTCACCAACAATTCAGGTTTGGTGTTTTTGCCTTTTATCGCCGCCATGCAACGATGCCGTTGTTCTTTCGTCAGTTTGTCCATAGTGATAGCAAATGTAATAAGATTTATGAAAGAAAAATAGGTTGCGTCAGTTTATTTTATTTAAACTCTGAACTAAGGCTTTTGGCTGTTGAACTTCACTGCGTCTCTACGACAAAAAAAATCTGTTGTCCGTTGTCTATTGTCCGTTGACTTTTCCTTATATTTGCATATTAAATCTTTCCTTAATTATAAACTTACTATGAAAATAGCAGTTGCTGGTACAGGTTATGTTGGACTTAGTATGGCTACACTTTTAGCGCAGCATAATCGCGTTGTAGCCGTCGATATCGTTTCTGAAAAAGTAGAGATGATTAATCGACGTCAGTCGCCAATTAAAGACGAATATATTGAGAAATATTTTGCAGAAAAGGAATTGGACCTGACTGCAACTCTTGATGCGGAATATGCGTACAAAGATGCCGACTTTGTGATAGTTGCCGCGCCTACCAACTACGATAGTAAGAAAAACTTCTTCGACACTTCGGCGGTAGAGACTGTTATTGACTTGGTCTTGAAATATAATCCTGAAGCGATAATCATTATAAAGAGTACAATTCCGGTAGGATTTACAGAATCTATCCGTAAGAAGACAGGAAGTGACAATATCCTTTTCTCTCCGGAGTTCCTTCGCGAGAGCAAGGCTTTGTATGATAATCTTTATCCAAGTAGAATTATAGTCGGTCGTCCAGAAGGTGATGCACGTTTGGATGAAGTTGCTAAAGTGTTTGCCAGCCTGTTGGTTCAAGGAGCTATTGGAAATAACACTGACATAAACAAAGGCATTCCAATGTTGTTCATGGGATTGACAGAAGCAGAAGCAGTGAAACTTTTCGCTAATACATATTTGGCATTACGTGTAAGTTATATCAATGAACTCGACACATATGCAGAGACGAAAGGCCTCGACTCTGCGGCTATCATAGAAGGCATTGGCCTCGATCCACGTATCGGCACACATTACAATAATCCGTCATTCGGCTATGGAGGCTATTGTCTCCCTAAAGATACCAAGCAGCTGTTGGCCAACTATCAGGATGTGCCTCAGAATATGATGAGCGCTATAGTGGAAAGCAATAGAACAAGAAAAGACTTCATCGCTGACCAAGTGTTGAAACTCGCTGGTTGGTATGATTATACAGATAACAACACCTACAATACAAAACTCATGGTTCAAAGCTCACAACTTCCAGTAATAGGTGTTTACAGACTCACCATGAAGTCTAACTCTGACAACTTCCGTCAGAGTTCCATTCAGGGCGTTATGAAACGTATTAAGGCAAAAGGTGCAGAAGTTATAGTTTATGAACCTACATTAGAAGATGGTACAACATTCTTCGGAAGCAAGGTCGTGAATGATCTTGAAGCATTCAAGTTGCAATCTCAAGCCATCATCGCTAACAGATACGACACATGTTTGGATGATGTGAAAGAGAAAGTATATACGAGAGATATATTTAGAAGAGATTAGGTTTGGTCCAAATTCTACTTCATTCTATTATATTAAGATAAGAAAAGAGAGAAATAAATGAAAAAGATAATGCTCGTCTTCGGAACTCGTCCTGAAGCTATCAAGATGGCTCCGCTTGTAAAGGAGTTCGAAAAACATCCTAACGATTTTCAAACTATTGTCTGCGTGACTGGTCAGCATCGTGAAATGCTCGACCAGGTGTTGAATCTCTTTGAGATAAAACCTCATTATGACCTTAACATCATGAAACAAGGCCAGGATTTATACGATGTTACCGCACGCGTATTAGTTGGTATGCGTGATGTTCTCAAAGAAGCACAACCAGATGTAGTTTTAGTACATGGCGACACAACGACAAGTACAGCAGCTGCTTTAGCAGCTTTCTATCAGCAGATTCCTGTCGGACACGTTGAAGCTGGATTGCGCACTCATAACATCTACAGCCCATGGCCAGAAGAAATGAATCGTCTGATAACAGGACGTATCGCTACATATCATTTCTCACCAACACAATTAAGCCGTCAGAATTTATTGAAAGAGAATGTCTCTGATGAGTCAATTATTGTCACAGGCAACTCGGTTATCGATGCTTTGTATTGGGTGGTCGATAAAATCAAGAATGACCCAGCGTTAAACAATGAATTGAAAGATGTCTTGTGCAATGCTGGTTATGATGTCAGTCGCTTGGATAATGGTAAGAAACTCGTTCTGATCACTGGTCACAGACGCGAAAATTTCGGCGATGGATTCATCAATATGTGTACTGCTATCAAGGACTTGACAAACAAATATCTAGACGTGGATTTTGTATATCCAATGCACTTGAATCCTAATGTCCGCAAACCAATACATGAAGTGTTCGGAGAAGATTTAAGCGACTTGGGTAATATGTTCTTTATCGAGCCTTTGGAATATCTTTCATTCGTCTATCTGATGGAAAAATCAACAATCGTATTGACAGATAGCGGCGGCATTCAAGAAGAAGCTCCGGGCTTGGGAAAACCAGTTTTGGTAATGCGCGACACAACAGAACGTCCAGAAGCATTGGACGCAGGCACTGTTAAACTCGTCGGCACAAACTACGACAAGATAGTTTCAGAAGTTTCAGTATTGCTTGAAAACGAAGATTATTACAAAACCATGAGTCAAGCTGTTAATCCATACGGTGACGGATTGGCTTGTGGAAGAATTTTGGCCTACTTAAATCTTAAATAGATGAAAGCTAATATTATTTTGGATTACGAGCTATGTTATGTTGGGCGAAAATTGGCAAGCGTTCAACAACCACCTAACTAAAAACTTGTTGTCTTGTTGTCTCGTTGTCTCGTTGACTTTTCTTATCTTTGCAATCTAAAATAATTCCTAATTCCACATTTCTAATTCCTAATTGAATTACCATGGGCAGAAATAAATTTTCACAACGCGAGATAGATATTATTCGTAAATTGTTAAACCGTAAAGTTGCGGGTAATCGCGCAGGACAGAAGATGGTGCGTCATACTTTGCGTACTGTCTTTAATTTCAACATTTCTGACTTCAATATTCCTGGTCAGCCTTTCGGTCCGCTCGACCTCGACGAATGTGTACGTCGTCGCAGAATTCAAATCCTCGACGAGGCTACTATAGAGGCGATGAAATTGCGTTATGCGGAAAAACAGAAATATGAAGACACTCTCAATCAAGCAGAGGCCATCGCCAACGGAGAAGTGGAAGACTGGCAAGAAGTCTTGAAACAGTGGAATGAATATTACGGCACAGATGAGCATTAAGGCTAAGGGCAAAAGACTAAAGGCTAAAGATATTTGAACTTTTGTAAAAAAATCAATTGTGAAAGTCAAATTTTTGGAACTGAATTAATATTTATCATAGCATTTTTTATATTTTTGTTGTTATATTTTTGCTATGAAAAAGTTTATTCTCTCTATATGGAATTTTTACCGTGACGGTTTTAAGAATATGACATGGGGCAAGTCTCTGTGGCTGTTGATACTTCTTAAAGCCGTCATTCTTTTTTTAGTGCTGAGAATTTTCTTTTTCAAACCTGTTATGTCTGGCAAGACTGACGAACAGAAAAGCGAATATGTGGGAAGACAGTTGATTAGGAATTGAGGATTAAGGAATTGAGGAACTGAGGATTTGAGGATTTGAGGAATTAAGGGAATTTTTCGTGAAAATTAGTGTCGATTAGTGGATATGAATTATTGATTAGTGAATCCGATATGTTTTAGTGTAGTTTCGTGTAATTTGGTGGATGTGAATTATTGATTAGTGGATGTATTTATTAATAACAACAAAAAAATGATATTATGATAGAAAGCGCATTGGTTGGTTGGTCGAGGGCGCAGTTTGCTCTCACCGCTGCTTATCACTGGATTTTCGTCCCGCTCACTCTGGGATTAGCCATCATTATGGCTGTGATGGAAACACTTTATGTCGTTAAGAAAGACGAGTTCTGGAAAAGTACCGCTAAGTTCTGGATGAAGATTTTCGCCATCAACTTCGCTGTAGGTATCGCTACTGGTATCATCCTTGAATTTGAATTTGGCACTAACTGGAGTAATTACTCCTGGTTTGTAGGCGACATCTTCGGCGCACCGCTCGCCATCGAAGGTATATTCGCTTTCTTCATGGAGGCGACTTTCTTTGCGGTGATGTTCTTTGGCTGGGACAAGATAAGCAAGAAGTTACATCTCGCTTCCACATGGTTCGTAGCCATCGGCTCTGCAATATCGGCTCTCTGGATTCTCGTCGCTAACTCATGGATGCAGCATCCTGTAGGAATGGAGTTCAACCCCGACACCGTTCGTCATGAGATGGTAGATTTCTGGGCTCTTGTCCTTAATCCTGTTGCTGTTTCTAAGTTCTTTCATGCTGTCTTCAGCGGCTGGATGACAGGTGCTATATTCGTCATTGGCGTCAGCTGCTGGTATCTTCTTAAAAAACGCGAGACTCGTTTTGCTCTTGCAAGTATCAGAGTGGCAGCCATCGTCGGTATCGTCGGCACTTTAGCTGTCATGCTCAGCGGCGACAGCTCAGGCATCCATGTCGGTAAATATCAGCCTATGAAACTCGCTGCTGCAGAAGGCCTCGAAGAAGGCGGTCCTCGCGCTCCTTTCTCTATAGTTCCTGGCATCGAAATTCCTGGTATGTTGTCAATTCTCGCTACTCATGACATCGATGGTTATGTGCCTGGCATCAACAATATTCTCGAAGGTTATACAACTCCTGATGGCGAAACATATCTCTCTGCGGAAGAGAAAATGGAAAAAGGTAAGACTGCTTTGGCAGCTTTCTCCGATTATACAAAATTGAAAGAAGTTGACCCTCAAACAGCTGCAAAGGCTCGTCAGATTCTTGATGAAAATGTGGAATATTTTGGATATGGTTATATAGATAGTACAGAAGAACTTGTTCCTAATGTGCCTTTGGTTTATTGGTCTTTCCGTGTCATGGTGTATTTCGGTAGTTTCTTGCTTCTCCTCATGATTTTTGTCTTATGGATGGAATGGAAAGGCCGACTTGCTAATATGAAATGGCTGCAATGGGTTTCATTGTTCTCGATTCCTTTGGTTTATCTCTGCGGACAAGCTGGCTGGATCGTCGCTGAAGCTGGTCGTCAGCCTTGGACAATCGAAGGTCTGCTTCCGGTCAATGCTGCCGTATCAAGCGTTAGTGTAGGAGCGGTGCAAACCACATTCTTCCTTTTCGTGGCAATATTCACATTGTTCCTTGCCATTGAAATGCGTATCTTATTTAAAGCTATAAAACAAGGTCCTAAAACAGAAGAATAATAAGGAGGAAAAATTATGATTACATACGAATTCTTACAGCAATACTGGTGGTTTCTCATAGCGCTTTTGGGCGGATTATTGGTATTCTTGCTTTTTGTTCAAGGTGGCAACGCTCTTATTTTCTTGGCAGGAAAAAACGAAGGCCAACGTCAGCTCATCGTTAACTCTACAGGCCGTAAATGGGAACTCACATTCACCACATTAGTTACATTCGGCGGTGCTTTCTTCGCATCGTTTCCTCTTTTCTACAGTACGAGCTTCGGCGGCGCTTATTGGGTCTGGATTTTAATCTTGATAACATTCGTGTTCCAGGCTGTGTCGTACGAATTTCAAAATAAAGCAGGCAATATCTTAGGTAAGAATGCTTTTAGAATATTTCTCACTTTGAATGGCTGCCTCGCACCTTTATTAATAGGTACTGCAGTAGGAACATTCTTCACAGGTTCAGACTTTATGGTAAAGAAGAGCGCTGTTGGCGATATTGCTGCTCCTGTCATCAGCCGTTGGGCTAACGAATGGCATGGTCTCGAGGCTGTCGCTAATCCTTTCAACGTAGAGTTCGGTCTTATGGTGATGTTCTTGACAGTATGTCTCGGCGCATTGTATATGATTAATAATATTGACGATAAAGAACTCGGAATTTCATTACGTCGTAGCCTTATGATATGTTTCGGAGGTTTTCTTTTGATGTTGGTATTGGTTCTTGTTCAATTCATCACAATGGAAGGTTTCGCTGTCGATGCGGAAGGTGTCGTTACAATGGAGAAAGGCAAATATTTCCACAACTTGATACAGATGCCAGTAGTATTGATAATGTTCTTATTAGGAGCGGTCTTGCTCGTAGCTGGTGTCGTTATGACATTGATGAAGAAAGAATTTAACAGAGGAATATGGATTGCTGGACCTGGTACAGTATTAGCTGTTATGGCGATATTTATGATTGCTGGTTATAACGGAACTGCCTATTATCCATCAACGGCTGACATTCAATGTTCATTGACATTGTCAAACAGTTGTTCAAGCGAGTTCACACTTAAAACGATGGCAATAGTGTCATTGATTATTCCATTTGTTGTGGCTTATATCGCATACTTTTGGCGACAGATGGACAAGAAGTCATTGACAAAGGAAGAGATGGAAAAAGGAGAAAAATATTGATTCGTAATATTACTTTAAATAAAAAATGCTGCTCAAATATTATGGGCAGCATTTTTGTTCTTGACATATCTGTTATTTTACAGTTACTTTTGCATCTCTTTCAGAGGCTTTTGTTTCCATATCTGTTCCGTATGACGGACTATATTTTCCTCTAGGTATATCTGAAAAAATATAGTCGTTGCATTTACGTGCTGCAGCTATATGGTCGGTTGTTGCTGTTGCAATAGCTGATGTCACAACATCCAAAAGAGCACCCAATGTGGTTCCAGTACCGCTGTTTTGTTGGAGGTCAAGGTATAGTTCACATTTTCTTTCGAATAATGTTTCATTGGTTTTGGTAGATTTTACAATATATGTGATATTGGTCTGAATTCCAAAACCGCTTTTGACCCATTTGTCAATGACGGAAAAAATAACAGCATCAACTCCGAAAATATTACCGAAGACAGTCATGTCGCCTTCAAAGAATCGTTCCGAATCGTATGCGCTCTCCGACTTTAGGAATTCCATTGCGATGTGAGGAGAAACAACATAATATCCGGCTTCAATCAGTGGATGGCTTATAGATGTGTATAATAACTCTTTTGCCTCGACATTTGTTGTATTGTTAATAGGTGGCATCACTAGAATTGCCCCAGGCTTTTCTTCGTACATCTTAGGATATAAACCAGCTCTTGTGTATGATGATACAGAGCATGATGACATTACAATACCAACCAATGCAATTGTCAAATATAATTTAATCTTCTTCATTTATATTGTCTTTTATTCTTGTTAGTATTGGTAGAATGAATTTTTCTGATTCAGGATACAATTCTATTTCTTTTTGCAGCATTTTAATGCCTTTCTCTTGGAACATCTTTGCATAGTCGTTGGTGTCGAACAAGTTTCTATGTTTTCTTGTAGCGTGATTTTCAAATGCATCCAAGGTGCTTGTTTGAAGTAAAAGAAATCCATATTCAGCATAGATGCCAGGAGGAGCAACATTACGGGTACCGCCAGGATTGTTTGTCATGTCTTCATATAAAGCGATGAGTTCACAAATGCTTTCTGGGGTTTGTTGGTTGTAATGTTTATATGCTAATTGCTCGTATTTTGATACGCCGTCTAATGTGCTCCCCCAATAGTATAACTTAGATGTTGTAGCACATGAGGTAAGCAGCAATATGGATGCAAACATTACCAAAACCTTTTTCATAATCTTATAATTTTTACTTCAGAATTAGAAACAAAAATATCATGATTGTAAATTTCAACACCTTCTTTCATTACCTTAACATTGTGACGACCAGGTGTAAGAATTATTTGTTGTTCAGTAATTTTCTTAACGTTACGGTGAGCCCTGTGTTCTTTGTCTTTTACTGTAAGTTTTTCGTATGTAGTGCCGTCTATATTAACCGTAATTTCGTATTGTTCTGTTGCTATAAAACATACAGCTGCCTCGTCGGCAACTCCACTTGTTACAGTATATGTTCCGCAGCTGCTAAGTATTAATGTTATAGCTGCAATTATTGTCAATAATATTTTTTTCATTTTTCGAGAATATAGTAGTTGGATAATTCATTTTCGTTTAATTCTTCACCTTCGTATGTGCATATAGTGAATTCTGTTTCAGGGGTGTCGCCCATGCTAGTTACTGTTGTGATAGTGCCTAGTTTTGTTCCTGGGAGTTCTACCTTCATGCCAGTTTGAGGGTTTGTGACTGTTTTACCTTTTTTATAAAGAGCGAAATTGGTGCCGTCTTCAATGCCTTGTGATTTGCCACCAGAAATGATATATGCACCATCTTCAATGGCGAGTATGTAGCCTCTCCATGGTTTGTCCATACATTTATTGATAATGTTTTCAACAAGTTGAGACATTGCAGCAGAAATGGCTTCATCGCTTAATGTAGCGTCATAGCCAGCAGAACCGCCGTAACCTAATGTCTGTTTTGAAGTTGTCTCTGCAGAACCAGAAGCCTCATCAGAATATACAATCATGCCAGTTGCCACTTCAACCAATCTGACACTTACTCCAGCCTCAACAGTTTGTGTCTTTGTTTCTGTAAAAACGGCTTTGTCACCTTCTGTTTTTCTGCCAAATTTTGTCACTGAACCTAAAATGATATAATCAGCGCCTATTTTTTGCATGTCGTTACCAGCTTCTGCCACTAATTCTTCAAGACCGTCTCTTTCAAGCAAGATGAATTTTCCGCTTGCTGCGAGTTTCGCTGATAAAATGTCTAAAGCTTGTTTTGCGATAGGGTCGTTTTCACGTTCATAGAAAACGCCTTTTGCATATTGGGTTTCATTGGAAAATCTTCCGATAGCGACTTTTCTTTTTAAAGTCTTTTCTTGACCAAATGATGGAATTATCATCATCATTGTAATCATCATGATAAGTAGTTTTTTCATAGTTAATTTGATTTAATTAGTATTATTTTGTGTTCGTTCTATGTTTGAACGGGATATGTTAATTGGTAAAAACTGTCCAACGGCCTCTATGTCTATTATGACACGATGTTTGCCTTTTATTTTAATGAATCTTCCGACGAGGTCTTTCATCTGTCCGGTTTTTATTCTTACCAATTCACCTTCTTTTAAGTCAAGGTCGTCGCAATCAATTTCGTGTAAATCGGTGTCGCAGATGTATTTCTTTATTGCTGTAATTTGGTTCTCGGGAACTACAACAGGTTTTTTTTCAAAAGTGATAAATTTTACTACGTTTGCAACATTTAATACGTTGTAGTAATCAGCAAGTGTAATATTAACGAATATATAAGAACGAAACAATGGTTCTTCCACTTTTTTTTTGCGGTCGCTCCATTGTTTCATTCTGGTTATTAAAGGAAGAAATGATTCGATGCCTATGTCATCAAGTTGTTTTGAGACTTTTTTCTCGCACCTTGATTTTACATAGACAGCAAACCATTTCTTATTTTCCTTTAAATCTGTCATTAATTAACGTTATTATTTACGTTTGTTGTCGTGCTCTTCATTGTAATAACCGTTGTTATAGCCGTATCTGTTTCTGTAGCCATAGCCAAATCCGTAGCCGTATCCATATCCGTAACCGCCATAACCATAACTATAACGATAGCCGTATGCACCTTGATAATTGATACCGTTAACTATTAAGCTGATATTGTATTTTCTTTCTTCCAAGTCTTTGATAACAGCTTCAAATATTCTCTTGTTAGAAACGTCTTGACGTACTACATAGATTGCTGTGTCAACATGTTTCATCAATAATAATGCATCAGTTACCCACATTAATGGAGGAGTATCGATGATGATATAATCATATTTTTCTTTTAATTCTTTGAAGAATTCGTTACAACGTTCTGATGCAATTAATTCTGCTGGGTTTGGTGGAACGCTACCTGCTGTAATGATGTCGAGGTTAGGTAGTTTTCCTGATGGTTGAATAACTTCATCCAAAGATGCTTTACCAGCTAAATATGTACTAACACCCAATTTGTTGCTGATGCCAAATTCCTGATAAATACGAGGTTTACGTAAGTCCATACCAACCAATACGGTTTTCTTTCCATACATAGCGTAAATTGATGCCATGTTGATTGATATGTATGTTTTGCCAATACCTTGTGAGTCGGAAATTACGGAGAAAGTACATTTTTCTTTTCCTTGTACTATATATTCGATATTAGTTCTAATAGATCTAAATGCTTCTGATACAGGTGATTTAGGTGAGTCTATAACGAATGTTGAACTGGAAGCACCTTTCATAGAACTTGTCAATGGAATTTGTCCGATGATAGGTAATTTAGTGATTTTCTCAATATCTTTCTTTTCAAGAATCTTTGTGTTTAAGAGTTCTTTAAGGAAGATGAATGCAGCAGGAATTGCGCATCCTAATACGAAGCATACCAAATAAATCATATTTGATTTAGGTGCAATCAATTTTGCAGAAGATATGCGAGCTTGGTCGATGATGCTGTTGTCAGGGCTGTTACTTGCCATAACGATTTGTGCTTCAGCTCTCTTTTGCATTAAGAATTTATATAAGTCATCGTTCAATGAGAACTTACGTTCGTAGCCTAAGTACTTACGTTGTGTAGTTGGAAGTTGTTTTATTTGTTCATCATAAACGCTTATTTGTTTATCTAATTCATCGATAGTAACGTATGTATTGTTAATCATGTTATCGATGTTTTCAATCAATTGTTTCTTAGTCTGTACTATTTGTTCATTTAATGTTTGAACATTAGGGTTTTTCTCTTTAGAAACAGATAATATTTTTGATTTTTCTGATGATAACTTAACTAATTCTGCTGCAAGCATGTTAAGAGTTGGGTCTTGAATGCCCATAGCACTTGGAACTATAAGTTTGTCGATGTCATCTATGTTCTTCTTGATATAATCTTGAAGATTGTTATAATATTTGATGCTTAATTCTAATTCGGCCTTACGTTTTTCTATCTGTTTCAAATAGTTGAACATCTCTCTTGATTGTGCGCTCAAATCCATGAAGTCGTTGCCTTCTTGGAAGATTTGAAGATCATGCTCAGCTTTGCTTAATGAATCTTGAATGCCAACTAATTGCTCGTCAATGAATATTACGGTGTTTTCTGAAACTAAATTCTTTTGTTCGAGGTTTCTTTCTAAATATTCTTCTAACAATTGATTGAGATAATCAGTTATCTTTTGAGGATTTCCACCATTCAATGTAAGTTTTAATATTGAAGAGTTCTTTGTTGTTTGTGCAATTGAAACATTACTCATTTCACCTGCGAGTGAAAGACGGCTCTTGATAGTAAAGCTATATTTGCCACTTTCTGTGTTTTTTGGATTGTAATTTTTTGTTAATAACACACGGAATTTATTGTATCCGTTATCAACCCATTCACCTAATTTATAAACGTTGTCTGTTTCTGCGATTTCTATATCGCCAAAGTTCTCATCTTTGCTATAATCATATATTTTGCATCGTTTTTCGCTTGTTTTTAAACGATATTTTCCATCGCCTATAAACTCGATATCGTATCTGATACCTGTTGTTTGCAATGTGTCGTAATTAACTTCAACATAAAATGGAGTCCTTTTGTATAATTCTGTTGTTGTAAAACGACCAATGTTATAATATGATACGTTGAAGAACTCTAATTCTTTTAATGTTCTTTCTTTAAGAGAGAAAGATTGTAAGATGCCAATTTCGTTATCAATGTTATTATTGCTCTTGAATGTAAGACCTGTCATCATTGATGTTGGGTCAATGGTCATCTTATCTTCTTTGATAAATACAGACGCTGACACTTGATATACTTTAGGTGTATATCTATTGTAAAAGAATCCAGCGACTAATGCAACTACGGTACCTATTACGAATAAATACCAATAGCTAATAACCTTGATGATGATGTTTTTTAAATCAATGCTTTCTTCCTCCATAAATTGAGGATTGTTTTGTAAGTCTGTATTGTTCATTTTGAATTAATTTTCAATGTTATTTTAAATAAACTGCAACGAATGTAAAGCATGTTACTAATAATGATATAGCAGAGATGATTGTGCCATAAGGTACGCTTGTGAAACCATATTGTTTCATCTTCAATGGTTCGATATAAATAATATCGTTTGGTTTGAGGTAATATTCTGGTGAAGACAAGATGTCTGCTTCATTCAAATTGACCTTGGTGATTTTTGAACCATTAGGAGTTTGATGTATGATTTTTACATTTGATTTGTTAGCGTAGTCTGTTGCGTTGCCAGCTAATGCAATAGCTTGGAAAATGTTTATGTCTGATTGATATACTTGATATAAACCTGGTTTGTAAACTTCTCCTAATATTGTCAAATTGAAGAGACCTAATTTAACATAAACAATTGTCTCATTGAGATATTCGTCAACAACTTCTTGAATTTTGCTTTGAATGTCTTCTATTGTCATGTCTTTAACTTGAAGTTCGCCTACGATAGGAACATCGATAAAACCATTTTCATTAACGATATAACCGCTGATGTAGATGGCTGGGTTACCGCTTGAAAATTGTGAACCAGAGGAACCAACAGCACCAATCGAGCTCATGTTGTTGAAAAATGCTGCTGACTTGGTGTCAAGGCTTGCGATTCTGATCTGTAAGTTGTCGCCTGGCTGAACCTTGTAGTCAAAATGACGCTTGTTAAGGTATTCGTCTGATACCATTACACTGTCGTTCGACAATTGTTCGCTTTGAAGATATAAAATCTTCTTCTGTGGTACACATGATGTAACCATTGAAATCACCATGATAAACATGGCACAAATTATACTAAATCTTCTCATATAAATAAAGTTAACTATTTCGAATTGTTATATTTCAAAGTTATGCTTTTAATTCCTTCTAATGGATCTTTTGAATACTTGTTCTCGATTTTAATCTCGTATGTGCCTTCTTCTCCGAATGTCATTTCAGAGATAATAGGCAATTTGAAAACATAATATCCGCCTTGCTTGTCCGACTTCCAATTTCCTTCTTTATCTTTAAGGCTGTATCTGTAATTTTTTGAACGTGTTCCGCTATTGTTAGGACTCTTAATTGTCATGTTGAACTCTAATGTGCAATTGTCCCTATGATTTTCGTATGTGCTTGGGTATATTTCTGAAACCAAAACTTCCATGTTGAGGTCGTATTTCACAGGGGCGTTCTTGACTTCAATCTTTCCTTCGAGATAATCAAAACGTGACCATTCATTATTGTTAAATTCCCTGTAAATCACATTGTTGTCATTTTTACTGACGCATGATGTGATAAGGAGTAAAGTCGAAATAATAATGAAAAAATTACGCATAATGTCAATATATAAATAACCTAAATTACAGTCTGCGAATTTAATACTTTTTTCCATTCAAACGGAATTTCTTTGTGGTTTTTTTGTAATTTTGTTACGTTAATTTTTATTAGTAAAATTTGTGGAAAAATGATAAAGAACAGGGCTAATTTTTCATCTCGCAAATATGTCGTGATTGCGATATTTTCTGTCGTTGTTTTGGTCCTGTTGGTTAAGTTGTTCATGATTCAGGTCGTTGACCAGTCGTATAAACATTCTTCCGATAACAACACATTACGTTATATTACTCAGTATCCAGCTCGTGGAAAAGTCTATGATAGAAAAGGCAGACTTTTGGTTTATAATGAGGCTATTTATGATTTGATGGTGATTCCTCGTCAGGTGAAAAATCTTGATACTCTTGAATTTTGCTCATCGCTGAATATAACGGAGGAATTTTTTAGAGAGAGAATGGCGAAAGCAAGGCGCTATTCGTCTTTTAGTCCTTCTGTTTTCTTGGCTCAAATAACGAAAGAGGAACATGGCAAAATCGTGGAGAGTCTTCATAAATATTCGGGATTCTATTTTCAGACGCGTTCGGTGCGAAATTATCCATATCCTATTGCTGCTCACACTTTGGGAAATATAGGCGAGGTCAATAAAAAAGATTTGGAGAAAGATTCTTACTACAAGACTGGTGACTATATTGGAAAGTCGGGTGTCGAATATTTTTATGAAAAAGAACTCAGAGGTGACAAAGGCCTGAAAATAATAGTTGTTGACGTTCATAACCGTGAGAAAGAAAGTTTCATGGATGGTCAGTTTGATACGCTTCCAGTTGCTGGAAAGGATATATACCTTGGTTTGGATGCGGAGCTGCAATTGTATGGAGAGCGTCTTATGAAAAATAAAACAGGTTCCATAGTAGCAATAGAACCATCTACTGGCCAGATACTTGCGATGGTATCGAGTCCAGCATATAATCCTAATGAGTTGGTTGGAAGAGTGCGTGGTGAAAATTATAAAAAATTGCTTAACGATTCCTTGAAACCGCTTATAAATCGTGCGACAAGCGGAATTTATCCTCCAGGCTCCACTTTCAAAATGATTAATGGCTTGATTGTTCTTCAAAGTGGTGTAGTAACTCCTAAGTCTGCTTATCCTTGCTATGGCAAAGAAAGTCAGCCTATTCGTTGTACCCACTCGCATAACAGCCCAGTGGCTCTTTATGAAGCGATAGAAAATTCGTGTAATCCATATTTCTGGGAGACGTTCAGAGATATGTTCGCCTCGTCGCGTTTTTCATCAGCGAAAGATGCTTATTCATATTGGTATGACATGGTTGTAAGTTTTGGATTGGGCAGCGCTTTTAAAACTGATGTCCCGTCTGAAGTGGCAGGTAATATCCCCAAGAGCTCTTACTATGAAAAATTATATAGAGGTTCATGGAATGCGCTGACAATCCGCTCCTTGAGTATTGGTCAAGGTGAGATTCTTGTCACTCCGTTACAACTTGCGAATATGGCTGCGGCTATAGGAAATGAAGGATTTTATTATCCTCCGCATCTTATCAAATCATTCAGCGATGATACTCCGATAGATTCTGCCTTGACAACAAAAAGAGTTATTGATATAAAGGCTAAGCATTTTAAAGATGTGAAAATAGGAATGTGTCGTGTTTTTGAAGGTGAACATGGAACGGCGAGAATGTCTCAAATCGACAGTATTCAGGTGGCAGGAAAGACAGGCACAGCCGAGAATCCTCATGGCGACGACCATTCGTTGTTCATGGGTTTTGCTCCAGCCGAGAATCCTCAGATAGCTATCGCTGTGGTTGTGGAAAACGCTGGTTTCGGCTCACAATGGGCTGCCCCGATGGCAAGTCTTATGATAGAGAAATATTTACGTGGTTATATTAAAAATACTAATAAGGAAAAAAGGTTTATTGACTAAAGACAAATGGCTAATGTCAAAAGACAGTTGGTTGTGTTGGCCTAACATATAAAAATGACGACAAGAAATAACATAATAGGTAAGATAGACTGGTGGCTGCTCGCAATGTACTGCATCCTCGTTGTTATTGGTGTTTCCGCTATATATGCAGCGGCTTTCAATGAGGCGCATCCAAGTTTGTTCGATTTATCGCAGCACTATGGAAAGCAGTTACTATTCGCTGGAGTAAGTATTTTCTTAGGTTTGGTGATATTGCTTATCGACGCTAAGTTTTTCAATGCTTTTGCTTACGTAATATACGGTTTTTCAATACTTTTGCTGTTGTATGTCTTGGTGGGCGGAAGCACTATTGCAGGATCCAAGTCGTGGATTCAGTTCGGTGGTTTCTCGTTTCAGCCTTCCGAATTCGCCAAGTTCGGAACAGCTATAGCGTTGGCTCATTATCTTGGAGGTGTCAATATGGACTTCTCTAAAATAAAGACTCAAGCGATAGCATACGGACTGGTACTTTTCCCTATGATGTTGGTCTTGATGCAGGGCGACGCTGGCTCGTCTTTGGTGTTTCTTGTCTTTATTCTTGTTTTTTATCGTGAAGGAATGTCGGGTAAGATATTGATAATTGGTTTTATTGCTATTGTCCTATTCCTTTTGACTCTTTATTTTTCTAAGTGGTACGTTCTCATAGGAGCTGCGGTTGTCTTCATTGCGCTTGTTTTCCTTATTGAAAGAACGAAGAAAAATATATTGAAACTTATAGCAGTTTTTGCGGTGTCGGCTGTTTTTATATTTTCCGTTGATTTCTTCTTTTATGACATCTTAAAGCAGCATCAAAGGACTCGTATTAATATAATATTAGGTATAGAAAAAGATATTTACGGTGTGGGATATAATCTGCATCAATCGAAAATTGCTATCGGTTCAGGTGGCTTCTCAGGCAAAGGTTATCTTCAAGGAACTATGACAAAATATAATTTCGTTCCAGAGCAACACACTGATTTTATCTTTTGTACGATAGGGGAGGAGTTCGGTTTTGTAGGTTCTTTAGTATTGTTGTCGTTGTATCTTGCTTTTTTGATAAGGATAATATTGCTGGCGGAAAGACAAAGGTCTTCATTTAGCAGGATTTACGGTTACGCCATAGCTTCGATAATGTTTTTCCATCTGATGGTAAATATTGGAATGACAATAGGATTGCTTCCTGTTATCGGAATCCCATTGCCATTCCTCAGTTACGGAGGCTCGAGCCTTCTTATGTTTAGTTTGATGTTCTTCGTATTCTTGAAACAAGATGCGAATAGAATGAATATTCTTTAAATTCCCAAAGAGATTCCAAGTCCCATTGCGGTCTTTACTAAGTCGTTGTCTATTGTCACAAAGTTCATCTTTGCTACTGCGTCTTCCAATGGTACGGAGATGATGTTTGGATGGCGATATGCTACCATCTTGCCATATTCTTGGTTTAATACCATCTCGAATGCCTTGACACCGAATTGTGATGCGAGCACTCTGTCGTATGCTACTGGCACACCGCCTCTTTGAAGGTGACCTAATGTTGTCTCACGCATGTCGTGTTTGAATCCTGCTGCTTTCATCTGTTCGATGAACTTCTGTCCGATGCCACCTAGTTTCACGTTTTCGTAACCTACTTCCTTGCTTACTTCAAAGACCTGTTGTCCGTCTTTTGGTTTCGCGCCTTCTGATATTACTACTACTGCAAATCCTCTGTCGTTGACGAATCTGCTTTCCAGTTTTTCTTTTACTTTCTCTATGTCGTAAGGGAATTCTGGGAGGAGACATACTTCTGCTCCGCCAGCAACGGCTGCGTTTAAAGCAATCCATCCAGCGTCGCGACCCATCACTTCTAACACAAAGACTCTGTTATGACTCGCCGCTGTCGTCACTAATTTATCTACCGACTCAGTGGCTATCTCGACAGCGGTCTGGAAACCGAAGGTGCTGTCGGTCATAGATAAGTCGTTGTCGATAGTCTTAGGAACACCGATGATGTTCAATCCTTTATCGAATAACTTCTTTGAGATTCTTTGTGAACCGTCACCGCCGATATTGATGACGCAGTCGATACCCATATATTGCAGTTTTCTGATCATTTCGTCAGAACGATCCACAGTGGTCCATGTGCCGTCGTTGTTCTTGACTGGCCATGAGAACGGGCCGCCCTTGTTTGTTGTCTCTAAAATAGTTCCGCCTCTGAAATGTATTCCTCTTACGCTTTCAGGTGTAAGTCTTACTATCTCACTTGGTTCCCATAATACTCCGTTAAATGCTTGTATGCTACCGAGCACTTCCCAGTCTTTTTCTTGCGAAGCTCTCTTCACAATCGCTCTTATCACGGCGTTCAGACCTGGACAGTCGCCGCCGCCTGTTAATACTAATACACGTTTCATATTGGTTGTTATAAAAGTAGAGACGCACGACCGTGCGTCTCTACGTGAATGTTTTTATTTCAAATCTAATTTAATCTGTAATTCTTCAAGTTGAGCATCAGCAATTGTTGATGGTGACTCTGTCATGACGTCGCGGCCCATATTGTTTTTAGGGAATGCGATGAAGTCGCGGATGCTTTCTTGTCCGCCGAATAATGAGCATAATCTGTCGAAACCGAATGCCAATCCTGCGTGTGGAGGTGCTCCGTATTCGAAAGCGTTCATCAAGAATCCGATCTGTGCTTGTGCGCTTTCGTCGGTGAAGCCTAATGTGCGGAACATCTTGTTTTGTAAGTCACGGTTGAAGATACGTACTGAACCGCCGCCGATTTCAACGCCGTTGAGGACGATGTCGTAAGCATTAGCTCTGATTTCTGCCCATCTGCTTGGCTCTTCGTCCAAGAGATATTCGTCTTCTGGCTTAGGTGCTGTGAATGGGTGGTGTTTAGCGTAGTATCTTTGTGTTTCTTCGTCCCATTCCAAAAGTGGGAAGTCGATAACCCATAATGGTTTGTAGTCGTCTGGGTTACGAAGTCCGAGTTGGTTACCCATTTCAAGACGCAAGCAGTTCATTTGTTCTCTTGCTTCCATTGTCTTGCCGCATAAGATGAGCAACATGTCGCCAGCTTCAGCGCCACAGCGGTCTAACCATGTCTTCAAATCTTCTGGTGTGTAGAACTTATCTACTGATGACTTGATGCTGCCGTCTTCGTTATATTTAACGTAAACCAAACCTTTAGCGCCTACTTGTGGTCTCTTGACGAAGTCTGTCAATGCGTCGATTTGCTTGCGTGTGTATGATGCGCAACCTTTAGCGTTGATTGCTACCACGATTTCTGAGTCGTCGAATACAGGGAAACCCTTGCCTTGTGCCAAGTCGGTCAATTCAACGAATCTCATGTCGAAGCGGATGTCTGGCTTGTCGCTGCCGTAATATTTCATAGCGTCGTGCCATGTCATACGTGGGAATTTGTCGAATTCCAAACCTTTGACTTTCTTGAAGAGATGTTTTGTCAAACCTTCGAATGT
>JAZQVL010000053.1:0-5655 GCA_045631805.1 Bacteroidales bacterium
ACGAAGTTTGGAAGGTGATTCTTTGTTTCTTCTACGTCCCAAGGTGAGTTGTAGAGGAATGTTCCGTTATCTTTCAAACCGCGTAAGCAGTCATATTTGCTTAAATATGATGGTACGTGAACTGCAACGAAGTCAGGAGTACCTACGAGATAAGGAGCCAAGATAGGTTTGTCGCCGAAACGGAGGTGTGAACATGTGTAACCGCCTGATTTCTTTGAGTCGTAGTCGAAATAAGCTTGGCTGTATTTATTTGTGTTGTCGCCGATAATCTTGATAGAGTTCTTGTTAGCACCTACTGTACCGTCAGCGCCGAGGCCGTAGAACTTAGCTTCGAATGTTCCTTCTGGAAGGATTGAGAATTCAGGAAGCATAGGAAGTGAACCGAATGTAACGTCATCATTGATGCCGATGGTGAATCTGTTACGAGGTTCTGGACGATCTAAGTTTTTGAATACTGACAAGATGTGAGCTGGTGTTGTGTCTTTTGATGACAAGCCATAACGACCGCCGATGATATGTGGCAAGTGTGTGCTGTGGTGTCTGAACAAATCGTTATAAGCTTCAACAACGTCTAAGTAGAGAGGCTCGCCGTTAGCGCCAGTGTCTTTTGTTCTGTCTAAAACGCAGATACGTTTTACTGTGTCAGGAACTACGTCCAAGAGATATTTTACGCTGAAAGGACGATAGAGGTGAACGCTGACCAAACCGACTTTCTTGCCTTCTGCGTTGAGTTTGTCAACGACAGTCTTGATGACGTCGGTGATAGAACCCATAGCGATGATGATGTTTGTAGCATCTGGTGCGCCATAGTATGTGAAAGGAGCATATTTACGACCTGTAATCTTGCTCATTTCTTTCATATATTTTGCTACTATGTCAGGAAGAGCATAGTAGTATTTGTTTTGCAATTCGCGTGTTTGGAAATATATGTCTGGGTTTTGTGCTGTGCCGCGTGTTACAGGATGTTCAGGATTTAAAGAACGTTCGCGGTATTCTTTAAGAGCTTTCCAGTTGATGAGTTTAGTTATCTCGTTTTGGTCGGCAGCTTCAACTTTTTGGATTTCGTGTGATGTACGGAAACCGTCGAAGAAGTGCATGAAAGGAACGCGACCTTCAATAGCTGCGAGGTGAGCTACAGGGGCGAGGTCCATGATTTCTTGAACTGAGCCTGTTGCTAAGAGAGCGAAACCTGTTTGACGAGCGCTCATAACATCGGCATGATCGCCGAAGATTGACAGTGCCTGAGCTGCCAAAGCACGTGCTGAAACGTGGAATACGCCAGGAAGTAACTCTCCAGCGATTTTGTACATGTTAGGAATCATCAGCAAGAGACCTTGTGATGCTGTATATGTGGTGGTTAAAGCACCTGCTTGCAATGAACCGTGAACTGCACCAGCTGCGCCAGCTTCTGACTGCATTTCAACGACTTTGACGTTTTCTCCGAAAATATTCTTTCTGCCTGCTGCACTCCATTCGTCAATATATTCTGCCATCGGTGATGATGGGGTGATAGGATAAATGGCGGCTACTTCACTGAACATATAAGCTACGTGAGCAGCAGCGCAGTTTCCATCACATGTCATAAATTTCTTTTCTGCCATAATTTTATTATTTAGTTTAGCAAATTAAGTTTCCCTTTTACTTTAAGGGCCGTTTTTAAAGACGCAAATTTAATAAAATTACATTTATAAATATGTAAAAAAATAAAAAAGCGGATTTTTTTGTCCGCTTTCTTTATAACAGCATTTATTATGAATTGTTTTATGCTATCTTGAATTTGTCTGAATTAATGTTGGTGGTTGCAACCTTCATGTTGATGACCTTGACATGCTTCTGCTTTAGGTTGTGCTTCGTGTTTGCAAGCACCATCGTGATTATGACCTTGGCAGCCTTCTGCTTTTTGACCTTCACATTTCTTTTCACATGCGCCATCGTGGTTGTGGCCTTGACATGCTTCTGCTTTTTGGCCTTCACATTTTTGAGCTTTGTCGCATTTCTTTTCACAAGCTGCTCCGTCGTGGTTGTGACCTTGGCAAGCTTCAGCTTTTTGACCATCGCATTTCTTTTCGCAAGCAGCGTCATGGTTGTGACCATCGCATTTGTGATCGTGATTGTGACCTTCACATGCTTCTACTTTTTGACCATCACATTTTTGTGCGCCTTTTTGATTGTTGTTATTGCAGCAACTTGCTAATAATACTACTGCTAATCCTAATACTAAAAATAATTTTTTCATTGTCTTCTGATTTTAAAAGTTTATACCGACAAAGATAAAGATTTTTTTTGAAAAAAGAAACATGTTTGTATAGATTTTTTCTTTTTTGAATGTTAAAAGGGATTAACCAAAAATTCATATTTCTGTTAACATCTCGTTAAAAATTGTTAAAAACATAATTTATCCTTTATAAAAACTTGACAAAAGAAAGTCGCATATTGTAATTTTGTGGAAGAATTAAATAACCAAAGATTTATGTTAATGAATAAGTTATATGCAGAAAACGTAAGGATGATTAAAGAAGCCATTTTGAAGAGTCAATATTGTGCGGCATCCATTGTGAATAGAGAGCAGTTGTCATTGTATTATGGTATTGGTAAATATGTGTCTGAAAATTCTAGAAATGGTTACTGGGGTAAAAATGCGATAGAAACGATTAGTCGACAACTGCAGAAAGAATTGCCTGGACTTCGTGGCTTTTCTGCTGCTAATATTAAATTTATGCGTCAATTTTATGAGACCTGGTGTGATGATCTGAAAACGTTAACGGTAGAAAATAAAGTTGAAGAAGATGAATCGCTAACTGTGGTTAGCGAAATTGATACTCGGCAGTTGATGTCACTTATGAATCCTAACAAAGATGATTTTAACATTGTTTCGTTTTTGGGGTTAGGATTTACACATCATATGATAATTGTTCGTAAAACAAATTCTCTTGCAGAACGATTGTTTTATATTAATCAAAGTGTTATGAATAAATGGACTAAGGAGATGTTGACGATTAGAATTGAGAATGATTTGTTTAATCATCAAGGAGAAATTACTAATAATTTTATTCGTAAAATACCAGATGCAAGACAGTCATTAAAAGCGATAGAGATGTTTAAAGACGAATATCTTTTGGATTTTATCAATGTGGAAGAACTTTGTGAACGTGATAAAGAAGATATTGATGAACGTGTTATTGAACGGGAAATTATACACAATATTAAAAAGTTTATCTTAACTTTTGGTCGAGATTTCGCCTTTGTTGGTAATCAGTATAAATTGGAAATGCATGGAGTTGAACATTTCCCGGATTTGATATTTTTTAATCGAGAATTGAATGCTTTGGTGATTATAGAGTTAAAGAAAGGCGCATTTAAATCTTTATATTTGGGACAATTGTGTACTTATCTTCGTTTGGTTGACGATAAAATTCGTAAACCACATGAAAATCCATCAATAGGAATTGTCTTATGTAAAACGGCAGATAAAAAATATGTTGAGTATGTAATTCAAGACTATGATAAACCATTGGGAGTTGCTACTTATAAAACATCAGGCGAAATGCCTGAAAAGTTAAAACAAGCATTACCTGATATTGAAGAGTTAAAGAAGTTATTGTAAAATATATGTAATAGTAATATAATTCTCTTTATATAAAAACTTGACAAAAGAAAGTCGCATATTGTAATTTTGTTGGAGAATTAAATTGAATTATATCTCAAAAAAAACTTTAGCGATTAGTCTTTTTTGTTACCTTTGTACAAAATGATTTTTATGAAAAAGCTATTGTTACCTTTATTAATATTGTTGGCTGTCATGCCTTCATGTACTAAGAAAGAAAAATTTGACGGTTTTACTCGCACTGTCGTTTATCGTCCAGGTGATTATAACTCGAAGTATTATCGTATCCCGACTTTGATAACAGCCAAAGATGGCAGCCTTGTAATCTTTACTGATAAGAGAAAGGAAAACGAGACCGACCTTCCAGAAGATATTGATATTTTGTGTAACTATAGCACCGACGGAGGCTTGACATGGAGCGAGCCTTATACAATAGCGCAGGGCTTCGGTTATATGGAGGGCTTCGGCGATTGCGCAGTGACTTATACCAATGATGAAAATGGGCTTATTGCAATATTCGTAGGCGGTCAAGGATTCTGGCAATCAACGCCGACAAATCCTAATAGAACATACAAATCAGTGAGTTATGATAATGGAAGAACATGGAGCGAACCAGAAGACATCACTCATTTCATCTTCGGCAGCGAATGTAATGATAGTGTCAGAAGTAAATGGAGAGCTTCTTTCTGCGCTTCAGGAAATGGACTCCTTACTAATAAAGGCAGAATTATGTTCGTGGCTTGCATCCGTGAGACAAGCGCATATTCCATAAATAATTATGTGGTTTATTCTGACGACAATGGCGAGACTTGGAACGTCTCTGAACGTGCTTCCGTGGGCGGCGATGAGTCTAAAGTTGTTGAACTTAATAATGGCGATATTTTGATGAGCATTCGCACTCACGGCAAGAGATGGTATAATATCTCACACGATGGAGGCGAGACTTGGAACGAGACAACTTCGGTGTGGGATGACCTTTACGGACCTGCTTGCAACGGCGACTTGATAAGATATGACGAAAATACTTTGCTGCATAGTCTTCCAAGCGGTGATTCTCGCCGTGATGTCGCGGTTTATATCTCTAACGACGAAGGCAAAACATGGAACGATGGCAAGATTGTGATACCTCGCTATTCGGCATATTCTTCATTATGCGTACTTCCAGATAAGACAATAGGACTCTATGTGGAAGAAAGAGAAGTTGACACAACAAGTTATGAAATGGTGTTCTATAGATTCCCGATTTCTTATTTGAAAGACTAAAGGCTATTGAATTAAGAACCAAGAACTATTGTGTAAAAAAAAGTTCAAAAGCCTTGGCTCAAGGTTCAATGGTTTAAAAAAAATCTTAACTTTGCTGCTGATAATAAACCCATATGTCAAGCGATATTTTAAAAGAAGAATTGAGTAGGTTTTGTTTTTGTAATGCGTTGACATGCAGTGTTATTACTTCTTTCGATGGCGATTTGAGGAAAATCAAAAAAATAATTTGCTAAATATATATTTAGCAAAAAATCACAAAGTGTGCCGTCATGCTTTGCGATATTGTATTGCATTAATGAAATGTTAAAAAAATAAATAAAAAATAAATGGCAAAAATGAAACGAAAAACAATTTTAATTGGTTTTGTCATGAGTTTTCTGTCGTTGGTGTCGTATGCTCAGGATGCGCAAAATATGCAGAACATCCAGAACGTTCAGCACGATGCCTATTTCCACGACCAGACGACTCCGGAACTCAGGAGTGCTGACAATGGCGAAGGCCTCGACTTCGACGATATGCTGCCTACAGGAGGCTACGGCTTCACCTTCGATTTGTTCGACGAGAGCATAGGCAACGGCTTCGAGTTCGACAACTTCGGCAACGAACTTGGCTACAACAGCCTCGAGTTCGGCGGCTTCGACATGACTGCCGATGACGTTTCCTTGGGATGCGGAGTGATGGTTTTGGGATGCCTCGCTTTCGCTTTCGCAAGATCAAGGTCACGGAGCCTGCCGAAGTGATGGAACGAGGATGATTTGTGTAACCACAGATTGCACAGATTACACAGA
>JAZQVL010000054.1:0-5576 GCA_045631805.1 Bacteroidales bacterium
TCAGTATATGAGATCGAAAACCTTCCTGTCGCTATTGAAAAGCTCACACAGACGACATTACGTAACGTCATCGGCGAGTTAGAGTTAGACGAGACCTTGACGTCACGCGACACCATCAACGCCAAGCTTCGCGCTGTGTTAGACGACGCTACAAACAAATGGGGCGTCAAGGTAAATCGTGTTGAGTTACAAGACATCACACCACCTGAGTCAGTACGTATCGCTATGGAAAAACAAATGCAGGCAGAACGTAACAGACGTGCTGAAATCTTGAAGGCAGAAGGCGAAAAGACATCAGCGATTCTTAAGTCAGAAGGTGAAAAGACTTCACAAATAAACAACGCTGAAGCAGAAAAAGCAGCAGTACTTCTAAAGGCAGAAGGTGAAGCCAAGGCAAAAATCTTACAAGCAGAAGCCGAAGCACAAGCAATCGCGATGATAGCTGAAGCGATTAAAAACACCAAGACCGACCCAGCTTCTTATCTCTTGGCGACAAAATATATCAAGACATTAGAAGAAATGGTCAGCGGCAAAGACAACAAGACCATCTACATGCCATACGAAGCATCTAATATGCTCGCTTCATTAGGATCTATAAAAGACATATTTAATAAATAATGACAGTCTATGAGTCTATGAGTCTATGAGTCTATGAGTTTTAAAGCGCTTATCGACTTATCGACTTATCGACTTATTGACTTATTGACTTATTGACTTATTGACTTATTGACTTATTGACTTATTGACTTATTGACTTATTGACTTTAAAAAATGCAACTCACAGAAAGACAACAGAAAGTAGTAGATAAATTAAACGAGTTAGAGATACCATTCGACATTCACTTCCACCCTCCTATTCCAACAATTGAAGAGGCTCTCAACTATTGGAAGGAGTTCGATTCTACACATTGCAAGAACTTATTTTTCAGAAACCACAAAGGCAACAGACATTATTTGGTCATCTTCCATTGCATGAAGCAACTTGCGATACACGACCTTGAACAAAGACTCAAACAAGGCAAATTGAGCTTTGCGTCAGAAGCAAGAATGGACAAATATTTAGGACTCAAACCAGGCAGCGTCTCCCCTTTCGGCATCATCAACGATGAAGAAAAACATGTATATCTTTATATAGACAAAAATCTTCTCAAAGCCGAAAAACTGAGTTTCCACCCCAACGACAACACAGCTACATGTGTGATAAGCAAAGACGATTTGATAAAATTCTTAGACACAATGGGTAACGGTTACGAATTCATCGACTTGTATGACGAATAATTTTTTTTGAGAATAGATTGTTTCTTTGCCTAAAAAAACGTAATTTTGCACACGTTATCGAAAAGGCATAAAAAAGCACTTTTCAATTGTATCACGAATTAAATTTTTATGGATTATTCCCGAAGTATTATAAAACCATGTGTTGAATCAGAAATAGGAAAGTTAAACCACGTATTATTGCATGCTCCAGGTGTCGAGATAGAACATATGACCCCGGAAAACGCACATAAGTTTCTGTTCAGCGATATGTTAAACCAACGCGAAGCTTATAACGATTATAGAGATTTTGAAGGCACTTTAAGAAAAGTCACTAATGTTCTCACAGTCAGAGAACTTCTTGAAGACATCCTCAAAAACCAAGAATTGAAACAAGAACTCGTCGAGAAAATCTGCAAGAGAGAAAACGTTGAATTCTTGAAAGAAGAGTTAAACAATTTATCAAATATCGACTTAGCAAAAGCATTCATTGAAGGTCTCGAAAACGACAATTTCAAGGAAAGATATATATTGCCACCTGCACCAAACTTCTTCTTCATGAGAGATGCGTCGTTCACAATGTACGACAATATCATGATCAGCAAGATGGCGACTACAGTACGCGACAGAGAGAGCATTCTCCTTCAAGCTATCTACAACAACTCCCCTATTTTTGACGTGAAGACCGTCAACCCTGTTGAGCAATACGCTCCAAACGGAATCGGAAGAGTTGAAGGCGGCGACGTCTTGATGGCACGTCACGACATCATTTTGAGCGGCAAAGGCGCAAGAACAAGCGAAGAAGGCATCTTGGCAATGGTGGAACACCTCAAGAGCAAAGGCGACAACAGACATCTCATTGCACAAGAGTTGCCATTAGAACCAGAATCATTCATTCACTTAGACATGGTTTTCACTTTGTTAGATGTTAACAAATGTATGGTATTCAAACCTGTCATCCTTAATCCTCAATACAAGACCGTTCATTACGAAATATTCGAAAACGGTGAAGTCAAGGTTTATGAAGAAGAAAACCTCATCACAGCGCTCACAAAACTCGGTATGGAGTTAGAGCCTATTTTCTGCGGCGGTGACGATGAATACAATATGCTTCGCGAACAATGGCACAGCGGTTCAAACTTCTTCACCTTCGCTCCAGGCAAGATCTTAGGTTACGAAAGAAACTACAATACAATAGAAAACCTCCACAAACACGGATTTGAAATCTTGACAGCTGCCGATGTCGCTTCAGGCAAGGTCAGTGTTGACGATTATAAGAACTGCGTTGTCGCTTTCAAAGGCAACGAGCTCTCACGTGGCGGCGGCGGCGCACGTTGCATGACAATGCCATTGCATAGAGATGCGGTTCAGTGGTAAAGATTACAAGACTACAAGTTATAATTAAAGACGTTATTTCTTCAAATAACGTCTTTTTTCTATTAAAAAAACATGTTAAAAGTTATCTGTTTTCATAAGTAAATAATAGGTTTTGTGATATTTTTATCGTGTTTTTCACCGAAAGAAAGCATATTTCATGTTATTTTTTGATAAAACGCACTATAAAACCACATTACAAAACAATATATTTACCTAACAACCAATAAGTTATAAAATAATTTAAAATATTTTTTAAAAAAGTTAATTTTAGTGTTGACAGATTAAGAAAAAGCTGTATCTTTGCAATCGAAATCAGTTGGACTGGTAGCTCAATTGGATAGAGTCCCTGACTACGGATCAGGCGGTTGTGGGTTCGACTCCCGCCCAGTTCACGAAAAGGAAATCGAGAAATCGGTTTCCTTTTTTGTTGTAACGTCGGATACGGCTTCGTTCATAAGTTTTCATTTGATTCCCTATAAACCCTTTAAACCTCAAGTCCCTTAATTCCTCAATTCCTAAAAAAATGACGCCCCTAAGTAATTTAGGAGCAGCCACTTGTAGTCTTGTTGACCTGTAGTCTTGTAGTCTTCAAAAATCACTCCATCACTAAACGTAATCCGTGGTATGTGTCGCACCAGTTAGGGCTGCAACTGAAACGTCTCGCGACTCTACAGTATGTGTCATTATATGAGAACGCTCCGCCTCTAACTACTTTATTATTTCCGCTGCTCGGTCCAGTTGGATTGGTCTGAGCGCTGCTGTTATAACCTCCATACCAGTCAGAACACCATTCAAACACATTGCCACTCATATCGTAAATTCCAAGTTCGTTTGGTATTTTGCCTTTCACATTTTGAGGCTCGTAATTACTGTTATTAACATACCAAGCCACACTGCCCACATTATTGCTTCCGGAATATTCATATCCTTTAGATTGTTTACCTCCTCTCGCTGCATATTCCCATTCAGCTTCTGTTGGCAGACGGAATGTCTTTCCCGTCATATAACTCAACTTATCAACAAACTCATTACATTGATTCCAATTCACAGCATGAACTGGTTTTTTATTTCCGACATAAACACTTGGATTAGAACCCATAACGGCATTCCACAGCTCTTGCGTCACTTCTGTCTCACCAATATAAAACTTATCCAATGTCACACTATGTTTCGGCGTTTCGTCAATATTACCTCCTATTTCACCATTGCCACCCATCATATAAGTTCCGCCAGCCACTTCAATCATTTTAAATGAAACACCACCGACGCTTATATTAATACTATTAGGTGTATCAGGTTCTTGAGGATCTTCTGGTTCTTGAGGATCTTCTGGTTCATCAGGATTTTCAGGTTCTTCTGGATCTTCCCCATTTCCATCAGCTTTATTAGCTTTAAGCGTAAGCTGTTTTCCGCCGTTATTTGTCAAAATACTCAAAGTAGTGACATTTTTACCCACAGCCAGCAATTCCCTGTCTATAACAACGATAATGGATTTTGTCGCACCAGGCTGCAAACTTCCTTCTTCAGAGCTCAGACTTGAAACCCATGCTGCAGTCTTGAATATCTCGTATTCCAAAACATAAGTGCTATTATTAAAAATACTAAACAAACGAGTGTTATCATCCTGCATGCTACCGAAGTCGAGCACTTCTATTTCGTTGCCGTTAGAGTCGAGGATTTTCAACAATGCTGGAATCTTCTCTATCTGAACGTCACGACGTATAGCCTTACTTCCTTCAACTGTAATGACATAATCATCAACTAAATCCGTATATTCAGTTTTTGAAACAACGATAGAATAATCACCGTTTTTCAAGTCAAGAAATTCGTAACGACCGTCATTTCCAGTCAGGGTTGTCTCTCCCGAAGGACGCAACTGAACATTAGCGTTCTTAACAGGCTCGCCGGTAGCTTTGTCTGTTACTATCCCATAGATAGAACCGAGTTCTTCTATAGGGTCCGGTTTACAAGAATTAAAATTTAATATTGATAAGAAAATCAATAATAATGAGAATAAAGATAAGATCCGCTTCATATTTTACAATATATTTATTGCTAAAAAACATCATTAATAAACACAGAACCAATACATTCTATGAATACTTGCACTTATATAAACAATGTTACAAATATAAGAGTTATTTATATATAAATAAGGAGTCTTTTGCTTAAAAAACTCCTTTTTGAATAAGTCTAAATAAATTAAATGAATCAAATAACGTAAGGACACGGCTTACCACATCCCTACACACTTTTAATCTAAGACAGGACGCACACTCCGACCGAGGTGACGACCGTAGCTATTCATGATATTATTACCGTCAGCGAAATAAAGGTAGTATGCACTACTGCTATCGCTTCCATTAGGCGTAGAAGTCCAATAGTAACCACGCTTTCCCACAAGACCAAACGATATCCCGTTGCGATGACCAGCAGCAGGAAGGAATATACTATTGTTGTTTATTTTGGATGAAACCTTGTACCCATTAACCCCATTCTGCGTAGTCCATGTCCAGGTACAGCTATTTAGCAATTCTTCACATTCCGCTCGTGTAGGCATTCTCCACTTACCCCACCAATTAGCTCTCGCTGCGTCATATTGTGATTTACCCGAAATATCACCTATCTGTAATCCGTAAGTTGTACAGTTTTCTTCTTTATATTCCGCTTTAGAACTTGTCTCTCCCCATGCATAGTAATCTCCGTATCCTTCAGGCTCATTTGCACCTACATTACATGTCGCCCATTTTACACTAAGCCCCAAATCAACATATTCATGGCCATTATGATTCGAATTTGTAGTTAAACTCCTTTGTTCTCCATAACTTGTTCCTTTGCTGTTGGTAGCATACGCCCTAACATAATAAGTTGTATTTCCTGTCAATCCTGTAATATTGGATGTATAAGAACCTGAACCTGAGCCATCATTGGTCTTATTATCATTT
>JAZQVL010000055.1:0-1717 GCA_045631805.1 Bacteroidales bacterium
AGCGCGGTTACGGCAGATACCGTCGGCTTTGAATTCCATTTCGTCGCCGATGCTGCGCATATTGTTGAAGATATATTTTGCATTTTCAATAGAGAGGTAACGGTCGCTCATGAATGGAGTGTGGATAGCTTCTGTTGGCATACCGAGGAGCTGGATGCCTTGGTTTGTCCAGATGCCAATCATGTTGAAGAGAGCGTCTTGGATGTGACCGCGGAAGATGTTACCTGTCATGAATTTGGTTGGAGGCATGTATTTCAATGTTGCCTTAGGGAAGATCTCGCGTGTCATCTGTGCTTGTGCGAGTTCATACAAGAATCCGTTTTCTAACTCTGGATCCATTTCGAAAGCGTGGCCGAGACCCATCTGTTCTTCTTTAAGACCTGCTGACAAAGCGAGTTGTTCGTTGATGAGGTCTGAAGCGAGAACTGTGTGAGCTGCTTCAACGGCGTCGGCTGTTGTGAGGTAGTTGTCTTCACCAGTATTGATGATAACGCCTGCGAAACCGTTGATGATACGTGACATATATTGGTCAATCAATGTACGTTGCATATTGATGTCGCGGAACAAGATGCCGTAGAGAGCGTCGTTGAGCATGACATCGAGGCCTTCGAGAGCGCCCATCGCTGCTATTTCTGGCATGCAGAGACCTGAGCAGTAGTTGCAGAGACGGATGTAACGACCTACCTCCTCGCCTACTTCGTCCAATGCCTTACGCATGATACGGAAGTTCTCTTGTGTTGCGAATGTACCGCCGAAACCTTCTGTTGTAGCGCCGTAAGGAACGTAGTCCAAAAGACTTTGACCTGTTGTACGGATAACAGCGATGACGTCAGCGCCTTGACGTGCGCCAGCTTGTGCCTGGATGACGTCTTCGTAGATGTTGCCTGTTGCTACGATAATGTAGAGATATGGTTTTGGTCCTTCGCCGATAGTGTCGAGATATTGTTCACGACGAGCACGGCGAGCGCGAATCTTGTTAATGTTTTCATCGATGATCGGCTGTAAAGTATCAGCTATTTGTTTGCTGTCTCTTGTGACAACCTTTGTGATGTCTAATGATCCTTTAGCAACGAGCTCAGCGATTTCCTGTGGGTTCTTTCCTGTCTCAATCATTGCGTTAGCGATGAAGAAGAGAACGCCTTCGCCCAAAACGCCTTTGTCTTTCAATGTGTCAACAACGACATTTGGCAGCGGAACCATATTTTCATCAACGCCGTCGATGCCAATCAAACGACATAAAGTACGTTCAACAGCGACTGTTGTATATTGTTCCACAAAACCTTGTACGTTGTCAGCAATGTTCTTTGCTAAACTACGAGCCTTCGCTACTTTTTCAAAATCTAAACCTAATTTACTCATTATGATAATTTTATATTTGTATTTTTTTAATTCTTAACAAGTTATAAAGAAAATCGTCAATACATTTACTGCACAAATACGACGGCAAACGCATTACATTGACAAGACGACAAATATAAAAAAAAATCGTGAGTATTTAAAGCAAAAAAGATTTTTTATGATAATGTGGTTAAGAGTTGCTCCTTTCTCTTTTTTCCCGCAAAAAAGAGAAACAGAAAAATGATCTGACCCCCAAAAGTTGGACGGATTAATAAAACTGTTTATGTATAGAGAGTTCGGTATTGCACCGGACTCTTTCCTTTTAATCTTAATTTAATTCTATCGTTATTATAATAATGAATGTATTTTTTTAATTGTT
>JAZQVL010000056.1:0-47258 GCA_045631805.1 Bacteroidales bacterium
AGCACGCTGTTTCTACGCATTGTCACAAAACCGTGCCGACTCAAAACGTTACCCAGCTATCGACACCATCGACTCATATTCCAAATACCTCGAATATCCTGAATTCATCGATTACGCCAAAGAAAAGCTTGATGAAAACTGCGTTGAAATACTTAGCGAACCACGCAACATTCTGATTCGTGGCAAAGAAACAGAAGAACAAATCAACATCCTCGGTGACGACAGTGTGCCAATCGATTACCATGTCACTTTATGGAAATCTGAATTAATTGACTTCGTCATTCTTCAACAAGATGCATTCGACAAAATCGACGCTTCAACATCATTGGAACGTCAAGAATATATGTTGAAAAAAATCATCAGCATAACTCGTTCTGAATTTGACTTTGAAAGTTTCGAAGAAGTTGGTATTTATTTCAAGAGACTCATCAACACTTTCAGACAGTTGAACTACACCATCTTCAAGTCAGAAGAGTTTTACAACACTGAAAAAGAAGCCGATGCTATTCTTGAAGAAAGAATTATCAAATAATTGAAAACAAAAAATAACATATATCATGAGTGCATTTCAAAAAGTTTATACAAAGATCAGTCAGGTCACGAAGGCAACATGTAGTTTGAAGGCTACTGGTGTCGGTTTCGATGAACTCGCATATATACACGGTCGTTTGGCTCAGGTCGTTAAAATCTGGGGCGACGAAATCACTTTACAGGTTTTCTCAGGAACAGAAGGCATCCCTACAAACGCTGAAGTCATTTTCTTAGGCAAGGCTCCTACCCTCAAGGTCAGCGACGAATTATGCGGACGTTTCTTCAACGCATTCGGTCAGCCTATCGACGGCGGCCCAGAAGTAGATGGCGAAGAACGCGAAATCGGAGGCCCATCTGTTAATCCAGTACAACGTAAACAGCCATCAGAACTCATCGCTACAGGTATCGCAGGCATCGACTTGAACAACACTTTGGTTTCTGGACAAAAGATCCCATTCTTCGCCGACCCTGACCAACCTTTTAACCAAGTGATGGCTAATGTTGCGATGAAGGCACAGACAGACCGTATCATTCTCGGCGGTATGGGTCTCACCAACGACGATTATTTATATTTCAAGAACTTATTCGAAAACGCCGGTATCTTAGACCATATCGTTTCTTTCGTCAACACAACAGAAGCTCCTCCAGTAGAACGTCTCCTCGTTCCTGATATGGCTCTTACTGCAGCCGAATATTTCGCTGTAGATAAGAACGAAAAGGTATTGGTTCTCTTGACCGACATGACATTATACGCCGACGCCTTGAGTATCGTTTCCAACCGTATGGACCAAATCCCATCTAAAGACTCTATGCCTGGTTCACTCTATTCCGACTTGGCTAAGATTTATGAAAAAGCGGTACAATTCCCAAGCGGCGGCTCAATCACTATCATCGCTGTAACAACATTGTCGGGCGGCGACATTACTCACGCTATTCCTGACAACACAGGTTATATCACTGAAGGTCAGCTCTTCTTACGTAAAGACACTGAAATCGGCAAGGTTATCGTTGACCCATTCCGCAGTTTGTCACGTTTGAAACAGTTAGTTATCGGAAAGAAGACACGCGCCGACCACCCTCAGGTAATGAATGCATGTATCCGTTTGTACGCAGACGCTGCCAACGCTCGCACCAAACTTGAAAACGGTTTCGACTTGACAGACTACGACAACCGCGTACTCGAATTCGCAAAAGAATATTCCAACGACTTGCTCGCTATCGACGTCGACCTCAAAATTGAACAAATGCTCGATACAGCATGGAACCTCTTCGGTAAATACTTCAACAAGTCTGAAGTATCTATCAAGAAAGAATTCATGGATCAATATTGGAAAGGTAAAGAATAACAATTGCCAATAAATTAAAACATTAAAGTTATGGCAATAAAATTTCAATATAACAAGACATCGCTTCAACAATTAGAGAAACAGTTGAAGATACGAATGCGCACACTGCCGACAATCAAAAGCAAGGAGTCGGCATTGCGTCTCGAGGTGAAACGCTCGAAAGAGAAAGTCGAGGAGTTTGACGAAAAACTCGAGAGTATCTTGCAACAGTCTGGCGACATCTTACGCTTATGGGGTGAATTCAATCCCGACCTCATCAGCGTGGAAGACGTGAAATTCAGCGTCAAGAAAATAGCCGGCGTCAACACTCCAGTATATGAAGGAGCGACTTATAAAGTGAAAGAATTCAGCGTATTCAACATGCCTTCTTGGATTCTTGACGGCATAGAATATATGAAGTCATTAATCGACATCACTTTGGAACGCGAATTCTGGGTCCGTAAAATGGAGCTGCTCAGCAAAGCGAGAAAGAAGACAACTCAGAAAGTCAACCTTTATGAAAAGGTACAGATTCCTGGCTTCGAAAATGCTATCCGTAAAATAAAACGTGTTATGGAAGACGAAGAAAACCTCGCCAAAGCAGCACAAAAGATAGTTAAAACGCGTCAAGAAAAGGAGGTAGCTTTATGATTACACCTATGACAAAATTGACGATGTTAATTTATCATCGCGATTACAAACAATTCCTCATCGACCTCCGCGAACACGGCGTCGTTCACGTCCATGCTAAAAAACAAACTCTGCAAGACGAGAACATGAAAGCCAAAATGGCCGAGTTGAAGCATATTTCTAATACGATAAAATTATTAGAGAAAGACTACAAGACGACAAGTCTACAAGTCTACAAGTCTATAGACTTGAAAAATGCCGAACTGATCGCTTTCATCGATAGCAAGTTTGCAGAAATTGATGCTATGCAGCAACAGATTGTTTCTTTGCAAAAAGATGATAACGTCTATAATGTATGGGGCAATTTCCCTGAAGAAGAAATCAAGAAAATACAAAGCAACAACTGGGACTTGAGATTCTTCAGCGTGCCTAACAGCAAATATGACGAAAAATGGGAACAGGAATTCAACGCATTCTTGATTAACGAAATATCTGGCTTCAAATATTTCACCACCCTGACTTCTAAAGATAAAGAAGTAAATATAGACGCAGAGAAATATCATTTCCCTTCAATGTCGAAGTCGGAAATTACAGCTCAGATTGAAGAGTTAAAATCACAGCTGAATGAGACAAAAGAATATCTCTCCAACATCGCTGAAGACGCCATCGCTAAGCTCAACGAATATAAGACAGCCGTTATCGACGACGCCAATTTCTATAAAGTAAGCGAAGCTGCCAACAAATTGGCCGACGACAAAATCATGATGTTGGAAGGCTGGGTTCCTACTGAAATAGAGAAAGACACAATAGCATGGCTTGAAGATAAGGAAATTTATTTCGAAGCAAAAGAGCCTGAGAAAAATGTCGATAACCCTCCTATCAAACTCAAGAACCGACGTTTCGCTAGATTGTTCGAGATGATTGGCAATATGTATTCAATCCCAACATATTGGGAATTGGATATGACACCATTCTTCGCTCCATTCTTCGTAATGTTCTTCGGATTCTGTATGGGCGACCTCGGCTACGGCGCATTGATTTGCATAATTACATTAGCCTTGATACTAAGCAAGAAACTTAAAGAAATGAACAGCATTTTATGGCTCGGTTTCTTCTTAGGATTTGGAACTGTCATCATGGGAACTATCAGCGGCACCTTCTTTGGAGTTCCGTTGTTAGACGTTGAAGGAATCCCTATCGTTGACAAGCTCAAAGGCATCATGTTCAAATCAGACGGTTTATACTCAGCATTCTATGTATCATTAATAATAGGAGTGTTCCAGATTTTATTTGGCATGTGTCTAAAAATCATCAACATGACCAAGTTATACGGATTCGGCGCTGCTGTATCGACAATAGGATGGGTCATCATGCTCTTGGGCGGCATCGTCACATTCTTGATTGACGGCATCGGAATTCCATTCTACGCATGCTTGGGTGTCGGTGCGGTTCTCGTCTATCTGCTCAACGGTCCTATCAATTCGTTCGCAGCACCGTTCAAGAACATAGGCTCAGGTTTATGGGACACATACAACATGGCGACAGGACTCCTCGGCGATGTTCTTTCTTATATCAGATTGTTCGCCTTAGGTTTGTCAGGTTCAATCTTAGGTTTAGTATTTAACGACTTAGCGATGAATATGAAACCAGACATCCCTGTTGTTGGAACAATAGTAATGGTTTTAATATTAGTTTTCGGTCACACCATGAACATAGCTTTGTCGGCATTGAGTGCTTTCGTTCACCCTATGCGTCTAACATTCGTTGAATTCTACAAGAATTCAGGATTCGTTGGTGGAGCTAAAGAATATGAACCGTTTAAGAAAAGTTAGTAATTAGGAGTTAATAAAATTCCGATAGCCCTGAAAGGGCCAAATAGATATAGGGCAGGCTATATGCCTGTTAATAAAGAAACAAATTAAATTAAAAAATTAACAAATAAAAAAATTAACATTATGACAACAGCATTAGTATTAGCTTATGTAGGTATCGCTCTTATGATCGGTTTATGCGGTATCGGTAGTGCCCTCGGCGTAACATACGGTGGTAACGCAACAGTTGGTGCAATGAAAAAGAATGACGAAGCATTTGGTAACTATTTAGTTTTAAGTGCTATGCCTGGTACACAAGGTTTGTACGGTTTCTTAGGATTCTTCTTGTTACAAGGTGTATTATCACCAGACATCGCTATGAACCAAGCATTAGCAGTATTCAGCTGCGGTTTATTCCTCGGCGTTGTTGGTTTAGTATCAGCTATCCGTCAAGGTCAGCTTTGCGCTAACGGTATCACAGCTATCGGCAACGGTCACGACGTTTTCGGTAAGACTTTGATTCTCGCAGCTTTCCCAGAATTGTATGCTATTATCGCAGTTGCTGCAACATTCTTGATCTCAGCAGCGATATAATAAAGACTACAAGTCAACAAGACCACAAGACTACAAGTTGGGGCGCCATGTAAAATGGCGCCTCAATTTTTTATCCTAATCACGAAAGAAAAATCCACGAAACCACACGAATCTTCACGAAATTGTTTTTTAGGCAAATAACTTCATCACTCCATCACAGAACAACATCCACGAAACATCTCTAAACTTCACGAAATCGTTTCTCTGTAAAAACCACATTACTCCATCACCCCAACAACTTGTTGTCTTGTTGACTTGTTGTCTTGTAGTCTTTTCCTTTGGGCGTTCCGGCGAAGCCGTCGGGCTTTCCGCTATATCTTTGCTCCCTATGCTCGCAAAGGATGCCGCTCCAATCCCTAACGCTTTGGGAGACGCATTAAATTAGAACCATCCCCCGTAGAGACGTATCAATGATTCCTAATTATTTAAACAAACATTGATGCGTCTCCATATCAATCATTGTTTTCATAAAAGACGCTTCAATGAGTATTTTTTTTTATAGGAATCATTGAAACGTCTCTACACTAACTGAAAAACCTCTCCTGCTTCTGGTATAACCACGTCTTTGAATCCTGCTTTCTTCAGCACCTCGCTGTATGGAACTTGCGCCTTGTAGTCGCCATGAACGATGAAGACCTTCTTCACCTTCTCCGGATTCTGGCAGCGGAGATATTCTTCCATCTCCTTATAGTCAGCATGACCGCTGAAGGCATCGATGCTAAAGACATCCGCCTTGACAGCATGCGGCATACCAAAAATAGATACCTCTTTCTCTCCATTCAAGATACGAGCTCCTAATGTCGTTGGCGCGCAATAGCCAATGGCAAGGATAGAGTTCTTCGTATTGTCGATATTATTTGCAATATGATGCTTCACTCTACCCGCCTCCATCATGCCTGAAGCTGAGATAATGATACAAGGCTCATCTCTCCTATTCAGAGCCTTCGAATGATTCACATTGGTGATATATTTCAGAGTGCCGAAACCGAATGGGTCTTCATCATATTCAAGTACTTCAGCTACATTCTTATTAAACAAATCCAAATGCAGACGGAATATATTTGTCGCATTGACAGCCAAAGGACTATCGACATATACCGGAATGAAAGGCAGTTTCTTCTCATTATAGAAATTATTCAAGATATAAACTATCTCCTGTGTACGTCCGATAGCAAATGAAGGTATGATAAGTTTTCCTTTTTTTTCTACGCATGTATGCTTAATAATTCTTAACAATTCATCTTCCGACAGCTGCTTATTCTGATGCAGCCTGTCGCCGTAAGTACTTTCCACGATGAGATAATCGCATTGAGGGAAAGCGTCGGGAGCACGAAGCAGATAGTTATTGCTACGACCAATGTCACCAGTATAGCCTATGCGTGTCACCTCACCGAATTCGTCAATTTCTATGGTAGCGGAGGCACTTCCGAGGAGATGTCCTGTGTTGGTGAATTTCACCTTTATGTTATTATCGATATGGAACTGACGGTTAAGTGGCACACTGATAAATAAATCCATACATTCACGAGCCTCTTTCTCAGTATAAATTGGGTCAACGGGTTTCAATCCTTGACGGGCTCTTTTCTTATTGAACCATATCGTATCATTTTCCTGTATGAAACCGCTGTCGGGCAACATGATAGAGCAAAGATTACGTGTTGCCGCAGTACAAATCACCGAGCCACGGAATCCTCTTTTATAAAAATAAGGTATCAATCCCGAATGGTCAACATGAGCATGAGTCAAAATGATATGGTCTATCTCAGCTGGGTCAACCATAGTATTTCTATTCAATGCGTCTGTCTCAAGTCCTTTACCTTGAAACATTCCACAATCAAGGAGAATCTTCTTTCCATGTTTTGTAGTGATGAGATGCTTACTTCCCGTAACCTCTCTCGCTGCTCCGATAAATTTTATTTCCATATCATTATATTTTAAAAGGGCACCCACACAAATGTAGATGCCCTAAGTTATCATTTGATTATGTTAATCTGTCGTGTGACGATTCTATATTCTGTCTCTATATTCATGATATAAAGTCCCGAATCATATCCGCTAATATCAATAGTTGTCTGTTGTCCATTGACTGTTGACATTTTCACTCCCAACATATTGTAAATATTGATTTCTTTCACATTTTCTTTTGCATCAATATACAATATGTCTTTAGCTGGATTTGGATATATCGTGACATTTTCATAGCGATTTTCATTTAATGATGTTATCTCAACAAGGACGTAGTCGTCAGAAGAATCTGCGGCGAGTCCATATTCCGATTCGCAGTCTTCATCAGCGTAATAAGCAGTCACCTTATAATAATGTGAGCCTAATTTATTATTCATGTCAGAATATTGGAAATGATTCATGCTTGGCACATCAACCAAATTTCCAATCAAATCATAATTCACATTATCTTTGCTTCTATATATTCTATATTCGGTGAGCGACAAGCTTGTCTCCATTCTATCCCATTCAATCAATGCGCCGAACTCGCCGTCATACCAATAATATTCTGCTGTGATATTTTGAGGTGGCACACATTCATAAATCTCAACGCATGCCTCGTTTGAAGGTTCTGTGACATGGACTTCGCGTACAGCTTTCACTGTATAACAATATTCTCCATCAGGGACATTTTCATCCACATAAGACGGTGTCTCGGTGTAAGAACAAACCACGTAATCGCCGCGCATAACCTGATAATAATATGCATGTTCTACGTTATCCCATGTGAGTGTGACATTGTTGCCATCTAATGACGCAACAAGATTTGTTGGATGAACAAGAACCTTGACAGTCAAAGTATCTGTTGCCATCTGCGAGCCACATGTTGCTGTAACTGTGAATGTTGTTGTTTCATTTAAAATGGCAAGTGTTGAGCTTGAATAAGGGTCGTTCAAAAATTCTGCTGGTTCCCAAGAATATGAAACTTCTCCATAAGCGTCTGTCGCTGTCGCATAAAGCATTGTTGATGAGCCTTCGACGATAAATCCAGGATTTGCAAATGTTGAAACTTTAAGTTCAAGAACAATGATGCTTGCGACTTCGCTCTTAGTTGATTCCGTGCCTTCATAAACCGACGTCACATAATAATTATATAAATCCTGACTTAAATCATTATCATTATAATTTGTTTCCGTCAATTCTGAAGCTATTTTCGTATCGCCGCGATATACATTATAAGTAACATTTTCCATTGTAGGTGTCCATGTCAATGTTACGTCATTATCATCAACAGTGGCAATGAGATTTGTTGGAGGTGTTATTACCATCACTGTAACAGAAGCACTTACCGTTGAATTTCCGTCATTAACATTACATGTATATATTGTTGTTTCTGATGGAGTTGCTGTTGGATTTTGAATATTAGCATCATTCAATCCTTCTGACGGACTCCATGAATAAGTGTAATTATAAGAACCGCCATAAGCATCAGCATTTAAGGAAGAACTTTCGCCAGATATAATAATATCAGGTGTAGCGAATACACTAAGTTCCAGTTCTTCATTAGCGTTTTCAACGATATTGACAGTTGACTGATAAGTGATTTTGTTATAACCTACAATTGTCAACATTGCTTCTCCGAGTTCCATAGGCGCTTCATATTGAATTTTAGCGAGTCCGTTTTCAATAATAGCAGTACCCATAATCTCGCCGTTTCTTGTCAATGTTGCGAGTGCTCCATTGCCATTTGCTGCATTCACTCTAAATTGGTTAGAATTCATTGACATTTCTGTATTATGTGTAACTTCCATATCTACAGGCACATCTGTACGCAACAACAATGTCGGGTCACCGAAGAGATGCCATGTATTGTATGTTGCCTTATAAGCGTCGCTGTTAGAAAGGTCTAAAAGTTTCATATTGCCGTTAAGGCTGATGCCGCCTATTGTGCGTTTTATGTTATCAGAATAAGACTCTATTATAATATCATTCATCTCATCTTGTCCGAACATTGGTGGTATCCAAGGTTGAGAAATAGACGAGAACATGCCACCTATCGCACCTGTAGGCTCGCCTGTAGTGCCGTTAGTCGCACGCATCCATGCCTCAGCGAAACAAGGTTGATAATATGTATATTCTCCATTATTACAAGCTACCGAAATAATGAAAGGCAATTTATTGTCATTGGTCAAGGCATTGACATAAGAGTTGTTATAATTAAAAACAGCCCATCCTGTAGGATAACCGTGGTTACAATAATTAATCAAGCTTACGCCAGCGTTAATATGTTGGCTGATGATAGACGCTGATGAGTTGACACCATTAACATTAGAATAATCGCGGTAAATGTCTGTATATGTATAAGTCAACAAATCCTCTCTGATTTTATCAATATGTTGATAATCATCTTCTCCATTATGACCCATACTGTTTTCCTTGTTTGACACACCTTGTCCGACAGTAAGCCATGTGTCGTTGGCATTGATATTTTTTTCATAATTAATGACTCTATTGACATGAGTTGTGACATCAGCCACCGACTCAACAGAGAAACGACCTACGACGAGTTCGTTGTAACTGTCATCGCCTGTCAACTGACCGAACCACCAGTCGGAGTATCCAGAATAATCGTTGTAATAATCTCCTGCGGAGAGATATTTACCTTTGAGATGTGTGTAATCGCCAACTATCAGTATATGTGTAAGTTCTGGATTATTAGCATATTGTTCTGAAATATAAGCCTTAACATTGTCCGCTTTATTGCCTCCTGCTTCAGCAATGCTAACCATTGTTGTCTTACGTCCGATGGTTTTCTTCCATTCTACAAAAGGCTGCATCGCTTCCATATATTCATCATGACAAATGATAAGCAAATCACCCTGTTCTTCAACGACAGTATATTTTGTTCCGGCTTCATTGTAATTGACAAAACGGCTTGAATATATATTCTTATATTCAGAATCCATCTTGATTGTGTTAGAACGTCTTTCGAAAATGTTTGCACTTTCACCTTTTGTTGAGAACACTTCTATTCTCATTTTGTTATATACTCTTAACACTTTAGTTACAGGATTGTAAGCGAAAGGAGTCACTATCACATTCTGACCGCGGAAGTCACGAATGATATAAGGGTCGTTGAGTTTCACTTGTGACGATGGGAAGAAGGCATCGTTTTGATAAACATCGCCGTAAGTGTAAGGCACATCAGCAGGATTGATGCTGCGAGGAAAATCGCCTCTCGACGGAGCAAGTTCCACATTAGGATAATCGACATAACTCGTATTGAGAACACGAACATCCATCTTGGAATAATCATTAATAATAATAGGTAATGACAATGAAATGAGGTTAGGCTGACCTACTTCAACGAGAGAAGCCATACCGTCGTTTGACAGAACGACCGATGTTCCTCTTGAGGTCTTTACTTCGTCAGTATAAAAACCATTGATAATGAGGTCAATGACAACTGATTCGTCTGTCGATTTGATGAGTGTTGTTGAATAGCTTTCGTCCGATTTAGAACTTAAAGAATGCCATTCCTGAGCAATTGCAGTCTGCAATAATAGTAGTCCGATAATTGATAAAAATAGTTTTCTCATTTTTTTATTTTTTTCTGCAAATATAAAAAAAAGAGCGACATTTCAAAGTGCCGCTCCAATCTTATTGTAGTAAAATTTATGCAATATATGCAAATTCATATTTTAACGTCATGTCATTCAACCGACAAGTCTTCAAGTGATTTGTCTGATTCGTTCTTATTGACTTTTTTATTATTTCCGAAAGAGAAAACAAGACCAAATCTGACATTTGCCGCCTTATATGATGTCAACATTTCCATTGTTGAGGCATTCAGTTTTGATACTATCATGATATTGTCTGTAACAGCGTAAATATTAAGAGGTCCAAAGTTGACGCCAACACCTGCGCCGATGCTGTTTCCTGAATATTTAGATAAGGTGTAACTTGCGGTAAAATTCAAGAATCTCCATACTGAACCGCTGTAAGCGAGTGTCAATGACGGACGGAATTGTTTGTTGATATAATACAACTGACTGACTGCGGAGAATCTGACGAGTGGACATAGCTCGTAATATCCTTGCAACATAATTCTTGTCTTTAAAGAAGTTTTATATCCGCCTCCTTCATACAAAGAGTCGTTATCCCAGACATCTTCCAGCAAATCGGTGTATAAGTCTTTAAAATCAAGCTCCATATTCAACAAATCGTCAAAATCGTCAATAAGAGCATCATTAACTACAACATTATCCTTATGAATATGTTTTTCTTTTGAATGTTTCCATTTAATAAATCCCAAATCATAAACGCCAGCCGAAAGACCAAAATTATCATTAAAAATATACGAAGCTCCGAAATCAACGCCAAAGCCCAAATTGTCTTTAATATCAAAAATATTCTCCCAAATGAATTCATCCATATCACCGATATACTCGGCATACTCACTCAAACGATAGACGTCATCTGCTTTTAAAACTGTTGAAGCCTTGAGATTTATATTGACATCGGCTGTCATTTCGTAAGTATTCTCATCTGTATAAATTTTCGTATCCTTGTCATCGACAGAAATATTCGCCATACCGACAAGAAGTTTTGGTCTGAGGCCGACAGTTAATTTGTCGTTGACCTGATATTGCAGTCCGAGCGCCATTTCTGTAAAAGCATTGACATCGACGCCAATACTGAAATCAGCAGGATTGTCGTTGCCTAAATAATTGCCGTTACCGTTGATGAAGAATCCGAGAAAATCTCTCGAATAATGAAATTCTCCATTATATCTTAATCGCCAATCAAAGGTAGCATAGAATTTTCCTATCCTAAAGCCCAATCGAGCAATATCGAGAGAGAAGTTCGTATTGATAAAATTTTCATTTTCATCAAGACTATTGATGAACTTGCTGGCATCATAAGAAATAGGATTATTGCCTGAAAACTCGTATAAATTATTATACTTGATGTTTGAATTATAGACCGACAAACTAATGTTTGAGACTCCAATTCCAATATAAGCGTTAGATGTAACAGGAGCGCCTGGATTGTAAAAATTGTTGTACGAGAAATTAGGCAACAATGTTAATGAAATACCGTCGTTTTGCGCTTTCGCTGCCAATGTAGTGAACGACAAAACTATAATTACCAGAAATTTATATATTTTTTTCATACTCTATCATTTAAAAATTCAAATCATCCATGTTAATTTCAGTAGTTCTGGTTTTCAAGCCTATTCTCAGGTTGAAATATTTATCTGCATTGATTACCACATCATTGCCAAGCGATGACACATTTATTTTAAGAATCATCTGGTCGGCAAGCTGAACATTTTCCAACTTCTCGTCAATCACAGTAACCACGATGACATCTTCAGTGATAGTGCCGTCGAAGCAGCCATGAATAAACGAAGCGCCATCAAACAAAGAGTCGATAACAGTTCCATTTTCAAGCACATACATCTGAGGTTTAATCTGAATCGGGAGAGCGTTTTCAAATACGAATTTAAACTCTAACTCATCAAAGAAATTCTGCACATTTATCTGATTCTCACCTTCATTTTCCTGACTATTAAGACTCAAGCTAAAATCGAGTGTATCCAAATATGTAAGGTCTTTTATATTAAAACTTAATGGAAGAGCTAAGTCTGCAACAATGTCAATATGAGAATCTTCTGCAATCATATTGTCGCTAACATCATCGCAGCCCAAAATCACATTGCCATTAAATCCAAATGCCGTATATTCATCCAAAACATCCAATTCATCAACAAGAGCATCATCAAGATATGTAATCGAATCGTATGCTCCGCCAGTAGAATTAAGAACCATTTCCACCTGACTCCAATCTTTCAACACGCTTATTTTCTCACCTGTTTCATCAACTAAATACAAGGAATCGATATAGGCATAGGCTTCAAATCCGAATGTATTAACATATTTAAAACTGAACTCTGGTGTAGTAACAGTAAGATCACCATATAAATTAGGTATATTCAAATCCACTTTTTGAAATGCGGCAAACTCATAAACAGACTCATCTATCGAACCGTCTATCGACTTGAATTTGACATCTTTTATGCTTCCTTTCATATCAATATGATAACTTCCTCCAACAGCTTGGTCAGAGACTGTCGCCTTCACTATCACAGAAAATCTTATCAGTCCTTCCGCTGGAATTATCTTACAATCTTCAAGGTTCACATCAACATGCTGCGATGTGTTTTCCGAGAAGTCTAATGTCATATTACAATCTTCTCCGTCAGCCATCTTAATGTCTTTTGTTGACAAAATCAATTCATCAATCAATGTGAAATCCGTCGAAAGATCAAGTATGATTCTTCCTGTTTTAAGTTCGACATAATTTATTCCATATCCTTCATATTCGAAAGGAACAGCAAAAAGGTCTTCAAAAGGCAGTTCAATCGGTATTGGAACTGGTGACGGAGGAATTGTCGGCAAGTCGAAATCTGCGCTTGTCTCAAAATCAACGTCATCGAGCTGAGCTAAAATATCATCAACAACAACTGCATTGATAACAGAATCAGCATAATAAGCATAGACATCGCCTTTTTCATTGATTCTTATATAATGAGAAACCGTTGAATCCATCGTATTCAACAAATCTCTCACCTTAATAGTATCATAAAACAATGATAACGCAATCTGATTATCAAGCTTCACCTTCTCTACCTTAGTCTTTTTACATGAGAAAACAGAACTAACAACAAGAATACAAAGCATTGTCTTGAACAGTGTAAATATTCTTCTCTTCATAATTTATAATTAAATAATTGATTTATCTTTAACTTTTATTTTGCGTTACAAATGTAATTATTTTTAAAATAAAAAAAAAGCATTTAAATAAAAAAAGGCAGAGAAAAAATGAAATCTCCGCCTTTGTTTCTATCAGTTAAAATTCAATTATTTAATCATAACTTTATTAACGCTAACGTTATCTTTTGTTCTTATCTCAACGAAATAAATTCCGTAATTAAGTTCAGACAAATCTATTTGCGCATTGTTATCATAAAGTTTTTTAACTATTTGACCTTGATAATTATATATTATCGCATCGAAAGTTCTGTCGATTTTAACATATAACACATCAGAAGTTGGATTTGGATAAACCTCAACATTATCATATTCGATTTCATTAACATTTACAAAATTGCCAAGCTCAACAGCTATGAATGCTGGCAATGAATAAACGTCACCTTTTCTTGCGACAATATTATATGTATGTATTCCGTCTTCCAATGTTTCAACGAATGTTGGCTCTGTGACTGTTGCAACTTGTTCGCCATCACGTCTGATAATATATTCGTCAACGTCGGCTGCATCCCATGTCAATGTAACATTGTTCACTTCAACTTTTGCAGTAAGATTTTCCACAGCGCTCATCGATGTAACAACATTTGCTGAAGGAAGAGCTATTTCGTCAATATAAACACAGTCTGAACCGAAGCTATCAGAACCGTCTTTCTTATATTTCCATTCTAAAGTATGAGTGCCTTGCGGTATTGTATAAGTGAATTGTTCCCATGGAACGGCTGTGCTGTTATTGCCTTGCCACATCGCATATTGTTGACCATCAACTAAGAAGAACAATTTATCATAGTAGTCGCAATGTAATTTTCTATAGAAGCTTATTACATCTTCGTATGGGAATTCAACGACAAGTTTCATGCTTGAGCTTTGACCGTCATTGATGTCACCTGAAACTGCACAGTAAGAACCTTCTTGTGCGCCGCCTGTTATCGTCCATTCTGCGTCGCCATCAAACTGCCAGTTGAAACTATTGAAATTGCCTGTTTCAAAGTTTTCTGATGATTGTCCGATATTGATGAAGTGATTTGCTTCAGCTACATAAAATCCTGATGCTACAGAGACCGCCACTTCATAAATTGCGCCGTTAGAAACAGATGAAGCGATACTGAAATCGGCTGTCAAAACTATTGTCTGTGCAGCTTCAATCTTCTCTGTTTCAATAGTTTCAACATCGAATGTAATATCAGATGATGAACTGAATATTTCAGCCATGACTTTATTAGCATCGCTGTTTCCGTTGTTGCTTATCTCGATGCTCAAGCTTGCGTTGTCGCCAGGATTCAAGACATCGTCTGACTCTAACGCTACACTTACGATTTCAATCTTAGGAGCGTTAGCTGTGATATTGAAAGTGCTTGTCCATGTATCTGAAGATGTGCTGCATTTAACAGTAAAATCCAACACTGTTTGATCAGGAACATTATTCGCTACAAAGATTCTGAAAACATTTTCGATATTATCTGAAGAACCTGCTTCGATAGAGTTGATTGTTGTATTTCCGTCAACAACATATGCGTATTCTGAATTTGAAATGATTTCAACATTAACGTTATTTGCAGTTAGGTTTCCGATATTCTTAACATTCATTGTAATGTCTAAGGTTTCGCCAAAATCAGCTTGACCATCTGCTTGGTTCAATTCCACATTATTGCATACAACGTAAGAACCGTCGATTGTGACGATTTCAATTTCTTTCACGACAGTAGTTTTGTTATAACCCATAACAACCAATGTTGCTTTGCCAGTTTCTGTCAAAGCAGGGAAGCTAAGTCTTGCCTGACCGTTCACTATTCTAACAGAGCTCAACATTTCGCCATCTACCGACAATGTTGCTACAGCTTGTTCAACATCAGCACGGACTATCATTTCTGAAACACCAACATATAAATTATCGTCACATTCTACATTTATAGCTTTTGGTGCTTCTGTTCTCAACATAAGAGAAGGGTCGCCGAAGAGAATCCAAGTGTTATGAGTATCGCCATTATCATCTGGACTCATATCGAGGATATTCATATTACCATTCAATGATGCGCCGCCGAGAGTGTGTTTGTATCCGTCGCGCCATTCTGTCAAAATGTTAACCATCTCATCTTGTCCGTACATTGGCGGAATCCAAGGTTGAGAAATCCATGAGAACATACCGCCGATAGCGCCAGCAGGAGCTCCTGTTGATTCGTTCATTGAACGAAGCCATGACTCAGCGAAACATTCATTAGTAACGAATTCTCCGTTATAACATGCAGATGACCAAATGAATGGCAACATATTGTCGTTTGTAAGATTATTTACATCCTGAGTTGTGAAATTAGAAACGACCCAGCTTGTCTGTGTACCGTGATTACAATAGTTAACAATACCCACACCATCATTCATGACGAAAGACACATCACTTGCATCTGGATAAAAATTATCAACGCCTTCATAAATCTTAGCGACTTGTGTGTAGGTGTAATTCATAAGAGTGTCACGGATGAAATCTATATGTTGATAATCTCTTTCACCGAAGTGACCGTTACCTTCTGTTGAACCGATACCGACACCTTTTGAAAGCCATGTCGCACTTTCGTCAATGTCACGTTCGTAATAAATTATCTTGCCGACTTGATTTAGAGCATCTTGATTGCTTGCTACAGAAAGACGACCGATGAACACTTCTTCATAGAAGTCGTTGCCTTCCAACATACCGTAATAGTTGTCAGATTTCGCTGCTATAAGACCTTCAGAAACTGTCACTGAATAAGGAGGAAGGTTATCATATTCACCGACCAAAAGCACAGAGGTAAGATTTGGATTATTTTGGTAATATTCGCTGATATATGATTTCATAGCGTCCAAAGTTCCTGTTTCAGAAACAGGCACCATTGTTGTTGGACGGCCGGAGATGTTTTTCCATGTAACCAATTGTTGGAGAGCGTCCATATATTCATTGACACATATCACGAGCATTTCGCCTTCATCTTCAATGAATTCGTATTTATCTTGTTTATGGAAATTAATGAAACGATGTTTATATGAAGCGAGCATTTCTTGGTCAGCGACGATTCTGTTATCGCGACGATTTTGTTTTTGGTTTATGCCATTATCACTTACTTTTCTAACAGCTATACGCATATTAGTATAAACACGTAATGTTTTTGTCACATGATTGTATGCGTATGGATATACCATAAGATTTTGAGCGCGGAAGTCGCGTAAGATATAAGGAGCTTCCAAAGATGCTTGCTGAGCTGGATAGAAAGCATTTTGTTGGTACATCTCACCATAAACGTATTCAACTTCATCAGGATTTATCTGACGGCTGAAATTACCTTTTGATGGAGCCACTTCAATATTTTCAAAATCGACATAGTTCGACTTTACTATTGACACTTCCATCTCAGCTTTGTCATCAATAATCATGGATATTGGATACATTGGGAGAGAAGGAGCGCCTTTAACAAGCATTGTTGCCATATCTTCCGCCGTGATGACCATTTGTTGGCCTTGAGGTGTTTCCACTTTGTCAGCGAAGAAACCTTCGACTTTAACATCGATAAGGATTTCTTTTTCTGTTGAAGAAACTAATGTTTCCTGAATTCTTACTGGTGTATTTTTATTAACACCATACCATTCTTGAGAAAATCCCATAAGAGAAGTCATCAAGAACATTGCAATTAATAAAGATAACTTTTTCATTTAAAAAAAAATTAAAACCCTTGTGTAAAGGATTGATTTTTAAAATAATTAGATTTAAATTAAGATTTGCAAAGATACAACTATTATTCAATAATAATATCTGTTTTTTTTCAAAAAAAGAGGCAGCCTTTTGAAACAGCTGCCTCTTATCTTTTGACTTTAGTCTTTAGTCATTAGCATTATTTTACGATAACTTTTTCAACTGATACGTTATTGCTTGTTCTTATTTCAACGAAGTAAACACCTGAAGAAAGTTTTGACATATCAATTTGTCCGTCGCTGATGTTGTTTCTCATAACAACTTGACCTTGATAGTTATAGATTGTAGCATTGAAGTTTTCACCAATTTCAACATTCAACATGCCAGATGTTGGGTTAGGATAAACTGAAACTTGCATTGTTTCCATTTCAACTACATTTACCAAGCCATTAACAACTGTAACGAAAGCTGGTTGTGAATATTTGTTACCGTTTCTTGCAACAACATTGTATGTATATATTCCTTCTTCTAATGATTCTGTATATGTTGTTTCTGTTTGTGTTGCCACTTCTACGCCATCACGTCTGATGATATATTCGTCAGCGCCTGACAATGCATCCCATGACAATGTTACCGCACCGTTATTGGATTCAGCTGTGAGGTTTTCAACACCGTCCAAAACGTCAACATATTTAACTGGAGGGAATGAAATCATATCAATCCACCAGCAGTCGTTGCCGTCGAGCACTGAGTAATCTTTAGTATATCTCCATTCTAATATGTGTGTTCCTTGTGTAATCTCAAATTCTACAAGTTCCCAATCTTGAATACCTGACCATTCAGCCTTAGATACATTATCGATGAAGAATGATGCAATATCATAACCATCTTCTGTAGAAACTTTTTTGTAGAAGCTAAGTTTGCCTGAAGCAAGAACTTCAATTTGTAATTTCAATTTTGTTGATTGGCTGTCAACGATATCACCTGATTTTACACAATATGAACCTTCGTATGCATTAGCATCATCGATTTTCCATTCAGCGCTGCCAGAATGTTGCCATTCATAAGCTGAGAAGTCACCTGTCTCAAAATTTTCAATTATCTTACCTACAGTAAGAGAATATACTGAGCTATATACGTTATAATCTGCTGATACAGCGTAAGCTATTTCATAAACAGAGCCTACTTCAACGTTTTCTGATACTGTCACTTCTGTTGTTACTGTGAAGCTTTCGCCTGCAGCAACTTCAGCTGTTTCAATTGTTTTTTCAGAGATTGTGATATCTGGAGCATTTTCCCATAATTCAGTAATAATATCATAAGCAGCACTATTACCTATATTATTAAATGTCATTGACATAGTCACTGTTTCGCCTGGGAGAGCTGTATCTTCACATTCAATTTTATTTAATGTCAATATAGGAGCGTTAGCTATAACCATGAATTCTGTCACCCATGTGTCAGCTGCATCAGAACATTTCACTTCAAATTCAATTTTTGCGCCATTAGGTGTGTTTGGAGCTACAAAGAATTCGAATGCTTTGTCGAGAGTTACAGTTTCATTACCGCCAATTGCAGCCACTGTTGTTGAAGCTTTATTGATTGTAACATATTCTGATTCTGATAAAATTTCTACTGTTACATTATTTGCAGCGTCTTCGCCAACGTTCTTAACTTTTAATGTAAGAGTGATATTTTCGTTATAATCTACTTGACCATCTTCTTGATTAAGTTCAAATGAGTCGAAGATTAAGAATGCGCCATCAGCAGGAATAACTTCAATATCTTTAACTTCAGTTACTTTGTTATAACCGATAACGACAAGTTTATATTGACCAACAGCTGAAAGTTCAGGGAATTGGAGTTCTACAGAACCATCAACTATATTTGCAGATGCAATTACTTCATTGTTTAATGACAATGTTGCGATACCAAATTCAGTGTTTGCTTGTACTGTCATTGATGACATTCCGATAACGAGAGTTGAAGGAGCAACAACATTCATTGATTCAGGAACATCTGTTCTAACCATCAAAGATGGGTCGCCGAAGAGAATCCATGTATTGTGAGTATCGCCATAATCTTCTGGACACATATCGAGAACATATTGGTTACCATTTACAGAAGCGCCACCGAGTGTATGTTTGTAGCCTGGGCGCCATTCTGTTAAGATAGTATTCATTTCATCTTGGCCATACATTGGTGGCAGCCATGGCTGTGATATCCATGAGAACATCCCGCCGATAGCTCCTGTAGGAGCGTTGGTTGCGTTGTTCTTAGCACGCATCCATGCTTCTGCGAAACATTCGTCATATTGGAATTCACCATTGTTACATGCTACTGACCAGATAAATGGCAACTTATTGTCATTAGTCAACTGATGAACGTGAGTGTTGCTGAAATCACAAACTCCCCAGCTGTCTGGACTACCATGGTTACAATAGTTAGCTATACTTGCACCTTGGTTGAAGTCAGCCTGCATATTAGCTGCTGTTGGATTATTGAGATAAGCATAGTGTTGTGACATTTCTGTGTATGTATAATTCAAGAGAGTGTCACGGATAAAATCCATGTGTTCGTAGTCAATTTCGCCATAGTGACCTGAACCTTCTTTAGCAGCGATACCAACAGCTCTTGTAATCCATGTTGCTGTTTCGTCGATGTCGCGTTCGTAGTGAACTATTTTGCTTACCTGATGAGCAGCATCTTCGACAGAGTTAACAGAAAGACGACCGACGAAAACATCATCGTAATAGTCGTTACCTTCCAACATACCGTAGTAGTTGTCTGATCTGCCACCGTTTGTTGATATACCTGGAAGATTGTTGTGTTCTCCTACCAAAAGAACGTATGTCAAATTAGGATGTTCGTTGTAATAATTTTGGATGTAAGTTTTGAGTGCATTGGCTGTACCTGTTTCAGAAGATGCTACCATTGTTGTAGGACGGCCTGAAATATTTTTCCAATCTACCAATTCTTGAAGAGCTTCCATATATTGGTCAACGCAAACGATGAGCATTTCACCTTCGTCAACTAAGAAGTCATATTTAGCGGCTTCATTTTTAAAGTTGATGAAACGACGTTCGTATGAAGCTTTCATTTCTTGGTCAACAGCGATGTCATTGTTTCTGCGAGCTGATTTTTGGTTTTCGCCATTATCGCTAACTTTTTTAGCAGAGATGCGTAAGTCTGTATAAACACGTAATGTTTTTGTTACAGGGTTATAAGCGTATGGAGATACCATGATATTTTGTCCGCGGAAGTCGCGCAATATGTAAGGTGCATCCAATGATGCTTGAGATGCAGGATAGAAAGCATCTTGTTGATACATTTCGCCATAAACATATTCTACATCATTAGGATTGATTTTACGGCTGATGTTACCTTTTGAAGGAGCCACTTCAATATTTTCGAAGTCTGTGTAATTTGATTTGATAACAGATACTTCCATTTCAGCTTGGTCGCCGATAATCATTGAAATTGGGTACATTGGAAGAGATGGAGCGCCTTTTGTAAGCATTGCTGCCATACCTTCGCCACTGATAATCATTTGTTTTCCTTGTGGAGTCTTCACTGTTTCAGCGAAGAAACCGCCGACTTTAACGTCAACGATAATTTCATTTTCTGATGATGAAACTAATGTTTCTTGAATTCTAACTGGTGTGTTATTTTTTTCTACACCATACCATTTTTGTGAGAATCCTGTTGTGGATGCCAACAAAAACAAAGCGATTAATAAATATAACTTTTTCATTTAATTAAAATTTGATTATTTTCCATTTAACAACAATAGGGCAAGACATAAATCTCACCCCATCGTTTTGTTTATTACTTATTGAATTGAAATCTTATTGATTGATGTTTCGCCATCAGCTACCACTTTCAAGAAGTAAACACCTTTATTAATATTAGCGACATCTATTTGGTGTTCGCCTGTTGAAGCTCCGCTTATTACGACTTGACCTAAGTTGTTGATCAATTGATATTCGTATTTTGAAGCATTTGAGTTAATCATCACGAAGTCTTTTGCTGGGTTAGGATAGATAGCAAACATCACATTGTTTTCTTCTATTGATTCGCCTACGACTACGACAACTGTTACAGGCATTGATTCACCTTCTGAATAAACAGCCACTACGCTATAAGTATGTGTTCCGCTTTCAACTTCTGAATCGACGTATGTTGTTTCTTCTGTTTCATCTAATTGAATGCCGTTACGAGAAACCACATAGTTTTCTAAGCCACGAGGAGCGTTCCATGTCAATGTGACTTGGTTCATATTAACTTCAGCTGCAAGATTTTGAACAGGAGCTAATTCAACTACATCACTGACGCCGCATTCCACGTCAAATTCAGTATTGAATCCTTGGATTGGTTCACCGTTTGAGTCATAAATCAATGTACCATCTTCATATTTAATCTTGAATGAACATTCATAATCCCAGTAGCTGTTTGAAACGAAGTAAACTTCAACGTGTGTACCTGCGCCAATTTCTACTTTATGAGTATAAGTGCTACCGTCAAGCATATCCAATGTCATGTCAGGAGTACCGTCATTAAACTGGAGTTTAAGAGCTGAGCCATCCCAACCGTCGCCGTAAGTATCATTAAGGATGAAGTCAACGACACAAGAATTTCTGATAGTACCTACACCTTCTGCTGTGATACCATTGTCAGCTGCCAAAGCGAAGTTAATTTCGTGCATTGCTGTTTCTGGAGATGAAGCATCTATTGTAACATCGAATGTTGCTACGCCCATACCGTCAACTTCCATTGTTCCGATTGTAAATTCCGGTTCTGATATTGTAATATATGAGCTTGTTGATGAAGCTGTAACTTTTACATTTTCTGCTTTGTAAGAACCATTATTGATAAACTTAGCAGCTACAGTATATGTTTCACCTGGTTGATATGCGCCAGCCCACATAAATTCTTCGAATTTAACTACAGGAGCAAGCACTTTAATAGACCATGTGCCTTCCCATGATTTGTCGCCAGCTGTGATAACATAGTTAACTTTGAATCTTGTTCCGTTTTCTACAGGTTCTGTAACCTTTAATTTAAATTCATTTGTTAATGTTACCTGAGCTTCTGGGTCAAGTGCGTTGAATGATGCTGTAGCGTCTGATATTGTTACATAGTCTTCATCGCAGCTTATTGTCATTGTAGCATTTTCTGATTTTTCAGTACCAACATTTTCAACAACTGCAGTAAAGGAAACATTTTGGTTGATAGCCATTTGATTTGGTGTGTAAGATGCCACTGACAAGTATGCGCCTTCTAATGCTGCTGCTGGGATAGTCTTGATGTAAGGGATATGTTTTGGATGTGTAACAACGATAGTAACATCGCCACCTGTTGTTATAGGTTCTATATCAACCTCTACTGAACCTGCTTCACCTATCATAGCTGCACCGTATAAGATGCCGTCTTTAGAGATACCTACGTATGAACCTGGAGCTGCAGCGACGTTATATTTATTTACACCTATAGGAAGTGTTGGGAGGTGTGTAACATCATTAGCTGTTGGCTGTGCTTTGTAAGGCATAACAGAGCCGTCGCCTAATGTATGATATGCTTCAAAATAATATTTGATAGAAGCGCCTGATGCTGTTTGATAGCCATTTGTTGTATGTGCGTATGCCACTGCGAGGTTACCTGAGAATGGAACAGATGCTATTGTATTGTATGTATCATCATTGAAAAACGCATCGTAGTTACCCATTGTTGTCTCTGAATACAAAGGCATTCTGCCTGTTACTGTTGTTGCACCTACGCCGAAATAATAGTCTTCCCACCAGTATGTTACAGGACATGCGCCAACATAGCCCCATGCCGCATTTTCTGCGCGGACCATAGCTTCACCCAAACTTTGTGAAGTATATCCCCAGTTAGCTGCGAGACAGCAGTTACCCATTGCCCAGAAATATTTGTCTGTATTTGTCAAAGCGTGAGCTTGTGATGTTGAGAATGATGGGTCAGACCAGCTTGTTTCACCACCGTGAGCTGTATAGTTAACAAAGCCAACACCTGTGTTAAGATTATTGTAACATCCTGAATATGATGTTAAATATTTATATACATTTTGATAACCATGTTCTTGATTGAAATAATAGTTAGCTGCATAATTGATTGTTGGTTGACCTACTAATGGATTCCAATAATCGTCAGCACCTGCAATCAACAAGACATTTGAAAGATATGATGGGTCTGGCATTGTATATTTCTCATATTGAAGAATCTTGTTGATAAGATTTTCCATTTCACCAACTGTTTCGCAGCACATACGGCTGTGATAGATTTCTGGATATGAGTCACCGTCTGTACTTGCATAGTAAAGGTCAGTAACTTTTCCTGATGATTCACCAACGTTCAAACTTGGAACAACTTGCTCTTTATCACCGAAGATAACTACGAATGATGTAGCATTTTCATTGTAATGATTTCTGATTGCAGTAATGATTTGTGATGCTGAGTTGCCGATTTCATCTGTATATTTAACATCAATATAGAAACCTTTTTGTGTCTTCCATTCCACCCAAGGTTCAATCACATTTTTAAACATCGGGTTAACGATAGCTAACATGTGGACTGGAGTTCTATAAAGGTCAGGATGATCTTCATAAACATCAGCTATAGCTCTTGAGTTGAATAATTGTTTGTAGATAACATCAAAATATGGTGAGTATGTATCTACCAAAGTTTGTTCTGTAAGAGCAACATCAGCATTATCGAAAACGACTTCTAATTCAATGTCGTTATAAACACGGACTGTATTTGTTGCAGGATTGTAACTTACAGGTTCCACTTGCAAAGCACCGAGTTGGATACCACGCATTGTGCCGAGCACTTCGAAAGTGATTTCTGGAGCTGATTCTAAAGTTCTTGTTTGATAAGCTTTTGCATCATAATGGAAAACCATGTCTTCCACTTTTGTATCCTTGCTGTAAGATGGTTGTTGTGGATAAATTTTTTCGATGCCGTAATCGCTGAGTTTATAATCTGTTGTGGTAAAGTTTACAACATTGACGATTGGAGTTGCGCCAAAAGGAACAGCAACGAGTTCACGTGCTATTGGCAATGATGGAGCGCCGACTTCACCGCCAGAAACGGTTTTGCTTATTGAAATCATCGAGAAGTCACCAGCTTCAGTCTCAACAGTTTTGCTTTCGATAGCATTGAAAGAAAATGTTGACTGAAATCCTTTGAATGACGATTCTTTGATTTGCACACCTTTAGTACTTGGATTTAGTTCAATACGTTCTTGAGCAGACATTTGTGTACCTGCGAACATTACCAAACATGCCAAGGCAAGTCTTTTTAGAATTGTGTTAATCTTTTTCATTTTAATGTAAATTTAGTTATCAATAGGTTTATTATTTTTTTATTTCATTCAAATAAACTAATTCGCAAATATAACATTTTCCCTCTATGTTTTAACATACATATATATAAAAAAACAATATTTTTTTCAACAATAAAAAAAGGGAAAACGCCACTACGTCTTCCCTCAACTATACATCTAAATATCAATTATTTAAATCATCTTTTCAAAATTTTTCTATATTCATTGTTATCATTTAAAATTTCCACGGCCTTGTTTATAACCTTATCTTCCTTTAAAACGATTCTATAATACTTCTCCATATCCCATTCATTGCGAGCTATCAAGGCTTTAAGTTGCAGTTTTATCATCGACTCAGAACGTTCAAACTGTTCTCCATCCCATTTAACGTCTTTGTTTTCAGCCAACTTTTTAAAATCTTCAATCATAGAATCTGTGACATCGAATTTAGCTTCGAAATTCTCGTAATCACCGTATTCATCAAGAAGAGACTCTCTGTTAGCCATCACATAATCAACAGTAAAAGTATTAAAAACACCTTTTCTTACCAAGTCGGTATATAGTTTCGTAGCAAAAGATGTATCAACAGGCATGAATATGTCTGGCATAATACCACCGCCGCCATAGACAGTTCTTCCGCTTAACAATGTCGAATATTTAAGAGAATCAGGGAATTGAATACTATCTGAATGATAGAACTCACCATGTTTCATTCGTTTGGTCATTTCATTGAAATAATCTTCAGAACCTTTTTCGTAAGAACGTTGAATACACCTTCCTGTCGGAGTATAATATCTTGCTGTTGTAAGACGCACCACGGAGCCGTCAGGAAGATTGAAAGGTCTCTGAACCAAGCCCTTACCAAAAGAGCGTCGTCCAATCAAAACGCCTCTATCCCAATCTTGAACTGCACCGGAAACGATTTCACTCGCCGATGCCGAACCTTCATCAATAAGAACCACAAGTTTTCCGTCTGTGAAACTGCCATTTCTATCGGTCTTGAAAATCTGCTTTGCACTTTTATTTCCTTCAGTGTAAACGATTGTCATGTCATTCTTCAAGAACTGATTGCTCAATTCGACAGCTATGTTAAGATAACCGCCTGTATTTCCTCTTAAATCAAGGACTAAAGATTTCATTTTCTGGGATTTAAGTTTGACCAACGACTCCTCAAACTCTTTCATTGAAGTCTGGGCAAAACGATCTAATTTTATATAACCAATATTTTTATCAAGCATAAATGCAGCATCTATACTATTTAATGGTATTTTATCTCTAACAACTTCAAAATCAATCAGCTCATCATCATTGCCACGTTTAATCCCAAGCGTCACCTTAGTTCCTTTTTTTCCACGCAAATGTTTGGCGACATATTCGTTTGTCACTTTCTTGCCAAAAGCATCCTCACCGTCAATCTTAACGATTTTATCACCCGCCATAATCCCAACTTTTGCAGAAGGTCCGCCCGGAACTGGAGAAACGACTAAAATAGTATCTTGAAAAATCTGAAACGTGACACCAATTCCTTCAAAACTTCCAACCAAAGGTTCATTGGCTTTTTCAACATCTTTTTTAGAAATATATGCGGAATGAGGGTCTAACTCTTTAAGAATAGCCACGATAGCCTCCTCAGTAAGAGCCGAAAGATCTGCTGTGTCAACATAAAAATTATCAATCAGATAATACATTGTCGACAACTTCTGCAAAGTCTCCTGCGCCGCCGTCTTTCTTGATGACGATTGATTTTGAGCGTTTAATGATGTTTGAAAAAATATTATGACTAATATCAAGAATAATTTTAAATGTCTCATACCTTTTTCTTTTAGCAACAATTTACATTTTAAAATGTTCAATCACTGACGAATTATGTCAAAACTATTATCTTCATACAAACGAATTATCGTCGATGCTTTCGGTTTTGTTAAAACATCATGGTAAAGTTGAACGACATAATCCACCGACGATTTTATTTGTTCCGTTATTTCAGCGAAAATTGACGGAGCAGTATCACCTGTGAGATTAGCCGACGTTGATGTAATTGGACGTCCCAACTTATGTATCAAGGCTTTACAAAAATCATTATTCACCACTCTAATACAAATCGTACTATCGGCAGAAACGTTTTTGGCCAATCCTTGCGACTCGGAATAAATCACGCTCAAGGGATTTTTTGCAGCCTTAATGATGTCAGTCGCTACTGGAGGAAAATTCTTGACATATTCCTTTAACATTTCAATACTGTCAACTAAAACAATCAGGCTCTTTCCCGCAGAGCGCTCCTTAATTTTAAAAATCTTCTCCACCGCCTTAGGATTTGTAGCGTCGCAACCAATACCCCAAATCGTATCTGTCGGATACAGAATAACTTTGCCTTGTTCAAGCAATTCGCAACATTTATTTACTTCATTATTAAAATCGTTCATACTTCAATATTTTTATTGCAACAAAAATAATTCATTAAGAAATATAAAATTAAAATTACATTAATTTTTTTTAACCAAAACCAAAGGCAAAATGCCACATTATTTTATTACCTTTGCAAACTATTAAAAAATCAAATTAAAAAATCAAAATACGATATGTGGATAATCGCAATCGCCATATTTACAGGACTTTGCTACGCTTCGCTTTTATATCTTTTCAATAAAAGCCAGCATTACGGCAAAATTCTTACGACTATGCTTTTCGCATTGAGAACTATCGTCGTGAGTTTATTAGTCCTGCTTTTTTTCAATCCATTTATCAAAAAGAAAAACAACAAGATAGAACCAGCAACCATAATAATTGCACAAGATAACTCCAACTCATTGATTCTTACAAAAGATTCTGTTTTTTACAAAGAGAAATATCCGCATATTTTAGACACATTATTTAATAAACTTGGAGAAAATTTCATCGTAGATAGTTATCTTTTCGGTAATGAAGTAAAAGAATTTACATCATTGGATTATAACGATTATTACACTGATTTTCACGAAATTCTAGAAAACATAAAAAAGAATTATTACAAGAAAAACGTAGGCGCAATCATCCTTCTTTCAGACGGCATCTGCAACAAATCGCATCTTCCTGAACAAAACATCGAATCATATCCTTTTCCAATTTATACAGTAACACTCGGCGACACAGTAAGTTATCCCGATTTTTATATAAAAGATGTTTTCTATAACAAAACATCGCCATCAAATACAATGTTTCCGCTGAGAATAGTTGCAAACGCCAACAATTGCCGAAACAAACAAATGGAAATCAGAGTTTTAGTCAATAATGAAATCATTGAAGAAACCGATATTTTGGTAAATTCAAATCGTTTTTCAAGAACATTCGATTTTAATATAAATTCAGAAGACGAAGGTGTAAAACAAATTGACATTCAGATTAAATCAATTGAAAATGAGTCGATTACAAATAACAACAGTAAACGATTTTTCATAGAAGTAATCGACAAACAATATAAAGCTTTATTCTATGCAAAATCACCTCATCCTGATTTGGGAAGTTTGAAAAACATCTTAGGCGATCATTTTGAAGTCAACACCATTTTCAACGATGATGAAATTCCAGATTTAAAAGATTATGACATTCTTTTCTTACATCAGATTCCTTATTTCGGAATGAGCAATTACGAAAAATTAAAGGAAAAATTAATAGAAAACAAGAACATTCCTATTTTTTACATCATTGGCGAAAGCACTGATTTTAAATCATTTAACAATATACAAAACTCAATGCAAATCACCAAAGGAGCTGTCAACAGCATCCTTGACATCAAGCCACAATACAATCCGAATTTCGGACTTTTCAATATTGACAACGATGTGATTGAAGCCTTCAACGCTTTTCCTCCACTTGCATTGCCACATTTAGAATTTTCATTAAATTCAAATCACGACATGCTTTTACAGATGAGCATCAATGATATTTTAACACAAGCGCCGTTATTAAGTTTCACAAATGATAATGATGGACGTAAGAGCGCATTTCTTTTAGGAACAGGATTATGGAAATGGAAATTTTACAACTACTACAACGAAAAAAATCACAATAATTTCGAAGAATTATTTACAAAATCAGTAAAATATCTTCTAACAGAAAAAGATAAAGAGTTAATTATCAACTACAAAGAAAATTATTTCAACAACGAACCTATTATTTTCACAGCAGATTTAAAAAATCCATCACAAGAATTGACAACAGAACCAGATTTGGGAATCAAGATTGTCAACAGGCATACCAAAGATATTTACGAATACAATTTCTCAAAGAAAAACAGCTCATATTATTTGAATATCAACAATTTACCAGAAGGAATTTACAATTTCACCGCACAGGCTGAACATGGAGGAAAGATTTATCTTGAAAACGGCAATTTCTCAGTAACAAATATCGGAGCCGAGGCACAAGATTTAGTTGCCGATGCACGCAGAATGCAATTAATTGCAACGCTTACAGATGGTAGCAATTTTAATATCAATGAATTAAGCCAAGTTGCAGAAGTTCTTGAAAACGATGAAAGAATAACATCAATAATGCGAGAAGAAACAAATTATAAAGATTTAATCAACATAAAATCGATATTTTTTGTAATTTTATCGCTCGTTACAATCGAGTGGGTTCTTAGGAAAATGTTCGGAACATATTGATAAAGGACTTTGAATTATGAGCTCTGAACGAATATAAAAAAGTGTAGAAAACAAATTATTATTAACAATAAAAAAATTAACAAAATGAAAGTTGCAAAAAACACAGTTGTCACAATGACATACGTTTTACACCGCGAAACAGCTGACGGTGAAATTATCCAAGAAACAACAAAAGAACAACCATTCCAAGCTATTTTCGGCGCTGGCATGTTATTACCAAAATTCGAAGAAAACTTAGACGGTTTAGAACCAGGCGCAACATTTGGTTTTGCTTTGACTCCACAAGAAGGTTACGGTGAACGCAAAGAAGAAAACATTCTCGATGTTAACAAAGAAATCTTCGTACAAGACGGCGTTTTCAACGAAACAATCTGCCAAGTTGGTGCAACAGTATGGTTCACAGACAACAACAATCAACCATTCCCAGGCAGAATCATGGAAATCGGTGAAACAACAGTTAAAGTTGACTTCAACCCAGAATTAGCTGGCGTTCCATTATATTTCACAGGTGAAATTTTAGACGTTCGCGAAGTTAATGAATCAGACTTCGGTGGCGGTTGCGGCGGTGGCAAATGTCACAATCAAAGCTGCTGCGACAGCTGCGGCGGTGGTTGCGGTGAAGAATAATAAATTCCAAGCAATAAAAAAATCGACTCAAATTTGAGTCGATTTTTTTATTACTATATTTACCATCTTATTAGAAAAGGTAAACAAAACCAAATGACGCAATCTGGCGAGTGTTAGCTCCGAGTTTGAAATCATCTGTTTTCACTATCACATTGCCAGTAGATGATGTAGTCTTTGTGTGATTGTAATTTATACTCAACAAACCTATTTCTGTAGTAAAGAGAATGTGAGGCGTAAACTTATATGTCAAGCCAGGAATCAAACGACCTCCAATAGAAAATGATTTATCGCCATCATGAGTAACATTACCTATTTTTGTTTTTTCTTGAGAAAAAGCAATAGGCATTTTAGCATCAACATATAATGTTATCTTTTCGAATTTCGCATAAGCATAACGGAAAAAAGGACCGAAATCGAAAGTATTAGTAAAATCTTTGGCCATACTATCTTTTACCGAAGAATATGCATAACCCAAGCCAAGACCAACGCCATAGCTTTTACCAGGAATCATATAACCGACAGCTGGAGTAACAGAAAATCCACTATATTTGGGACTATATTCTATTGTTTGACTTGCATAAACCGTCTCACCACCAGAGTAATTTGCACTTATAGAACCTGCTACAAAAAACTGAGCATTAGATACTAAACCTAACGCAACAAAAACCAAAACGAGTAAGAATTTCTTCATTTAATAAAATTTAAGTTAATATTCGATTTGTAAAACAATGATAATCAGTAAAATAAAAACAACAGACTATCACTCACAAAAGTACAAATAATTTCAATCAAGCATGAAGCAAAGAGAAATTATTTTAACACGACTCCCCAAAAACAAATTATTTTTCTATTTTTGTTCTTATTAAAACCTCACATTATGATCAAGAAAATTACCTTTATAATTTTTACAATATTTATTTCCGTAAGCACTTTTGCCGACAACCCCAATATCCCTACAAAATTATATTATGGTCATAATGAATTATATAAAAAACCAAACTACGCATACAATCCACACATCCTTAAATCAAAATACGATTATTCCGACGTCACACTTTCAATAACCCAAGGATGTAACAGCGATTACGAAAGAATATGCGCCATTTACAAATGGATATGCGACAATATAAGTTACGACACCAACTATGAAATATACGATGCCGACCAATGTTGGGACAAACGAAAAGGAGTTTGCCAAGCCTATTGCAATCTCTTCTACTATATGGCAGAATCAATCGACATAAGAGTTGAAATAATAAATGGAATAACAAAGGATTTTGATGGAAATATAAGCGACGGTCACGGATGGATTTTCGCATACACAAAAAAGAACTACGGAATATTATTAGACCCAACTTGGGGTGCAGGCTCGGTCAATGAGAACGAATTCACAAAAAGCAATGACTGCTGGATATGGTTCAACGTATCACCCGAATGGATGATTCTAAGTCATTTCCCAGAAAACAAATCATACCAACTTATCGTCAATCCTATCTCATACAATAAATTTTTATCATTAACTCCATCCAACTCACTGTGGATTAGTTACGGAATGAACGACAAAGACATTTATGACATGATTATGAACGACAAATTAACATTGCCAACATTTTATGCTGGCGGTGAAGGAAAATTCAAGTTTAAAGAACTCCCATTACGAAAATCGCTCAAAATCGGACACACATACACCCTACGTATCAAAATGATAACAGACAATATGATTGGAATTGCAAACGGAAACAGCGTCATATATAAAAATGACAAATGGGAACATGAGGGCAATAACATATATTACATTGAGTTTACACCTCGTAAAGAAGGCACACTAACTTTCTGCATACATGACCACGACGACGTTTGGTCAAATATGATTAGTTACACCATCGACACTCCTACCGATAAAGATTGGGATATGCTAAAACAACATTATCCACTCGACATTCCATTAGTCCGAGACGTTAAAAATCTCTACGAAAAAGAGTGGGAAAATGCTGGAATTGACAATCACAAACTTCTGCAACTTATTGAAAAACACAATATCAAAGAACTACCATTATTTTATACAAACATGGGCATTAATTTTAAAATAATCTCCATACCTATGTCAAAGAAACTCTACATAGGACAATCTTATACATTTATAATATCACCTCGAGACAACAACAATTTAGCTATTGTACACAATGACAACTGGTATATGGAATGGAATACCACTAATAACGGTTTCTACACAATGACCATAACACCAAAGCAAAAAGGCAGTTTGACAATTTACCTACAACAAGGCGAAAGTAGCCAATACAGCGGATGCATAACATACGACGTCGAGTAAACCATCAAGTTAACTTTATTTTCGACAATGCCATATAAATCCTACATTCTAAACATCGCCGCCTTCTACAATAATATTTATACATAAAGAGAGCAGCTTGTGTTTGAAATGCATTTTGCAATATAACTCCGCTATTATTGAAATTACGTATTATGACGTTATCTTCAGCATCAATCTGTTCCAAATAAGTCATCGCTTTTTCTTTATAACTTTCCAAACAATGGAAATATCCATAATAAAACAACATTGGCACTATTGCATTTATCAAAACAGAATCAATGGCCGTGCGCCCTAAAGCTTTCCTCTTTTCTATTTTTGACACTTTTTCAAATTGAAAATGACTATCCCAATATTCATTCAACTCAACATCAAACAATCCGATTATCTCATCCAAGCCAAGAGAATCTCTAATTTTCGAGAACATGTTACCATTATTGATAATAATTTTTGCAAGTTGGGCAATTCTTATTGTGGGAAAGTTTGGCGGCCGTAGTCTTAAAAACTTCCAATTTGACACAGGCATAACTTTCAATCCAAACTTAGATTTCAACATTTTAAATTCTCTCTTCAAAAGCGAAGGATAACCCTCTTCAAAATCCTTTTCGAGAAAACCAGCGCAGCCAAACATCATCGATTCAACGTAAAGATGATTATCGAGATGTTTCAAAAGAATATTTAAAGGAAGAACCCTTGACAGATACTCAAAAGAATCATTATTGATTTTCAAACCAAAATAACGCATAAGTCTTTGGTAAAAAGTCTGTTCCCAATCATAATGATTGTTTTTCAACCTAAAATCCAGATCTTTACATTCATTTTCAAGATGTTCAACAAGCATTCTATCGAGCCAAGAATTGATTGTAAAACCCTGAACACTGCCAATAAATTCGCCACAAGGAATCCAATTTTTAGAATTAATAAATTTATTATAATTATAAAACAACGACACATCGAATTTACCCTTAACTTCAAGCGTTGGAATCTTAAGCAAGTCTGTATCGCATTCATATACAACATGAAGAATCACATTATTATAATTATCATCATTCTGATGCTTATGTTTAAACCAATCAGAAGCACGCACATGAATTTCAACCTGCCCAGCCCACAATGCCTTACCTATTTTAATTCTGGCATTAATGAAATCAGCACCTGAATCATAATTTCTATTACCGACAGAAATCACCGATATTTCTTCATCTTCCGTTGTTTTTAAATCAAGATTGAGAAGACGATTTTCCCACAAATAGTATAAAAATTCCTCTTTCATAATTTCGTCTCATAAACTTTGGACTTCAAAATTACAAAAGCGAAATATGGTTTGTCAAGAGTTAGAAACAGAAAGTTTCACATTTTAACAATTATTAACAAAAACTTTATAAAAATTAAGTTTTTATGTTAAAATATATTAAGAATCAATGAGTTTTATCCTCATCAAACCAAGTCTTTGGCATTTTCTTTAAATCTTTTAACATATATACAAACACATATTTTGCAGGTTTTCCGCAACGTTCAATGGTGATAGTGTCAGTCGGTATAATTTCTTTAAAATATGGTTTTAAATATTTGTTAGGCTCATAATAATCAAAACTTTCCGTCAAGAACCAATAATCTTCGCCTAATTTCAAATCGCCTCTTTCCTTATTTATCCATGCATATTTATGAATTTCACCCGGATCTCTAAATCCATACATATTGATTCCCAATGGATAAGCGACATAATAGTCCATATTTGCCAAAGGATACCATTTCAAAGCGACCATTCCGTCACTTTCCTTCATTTCTCCTTTTGAGATAATTTCTTCTCTAATCTCTTGAAACTCAGGCTTTATCTTACGCCATCCGTACATATCAAGAGTAAAATCACCTTCTCCATAACGCTGAATCGTCTTTGATCTTTCCGAGAAATTCAAAGGAATAAATCCAGTTTTAATCTCAGTAACTCCTAATATCAATACAAACAAAAGAACAGACAAAGACGCAATTATTGATTTTGGAATAATCAAATAATTATCTTTAATTTCATATTTATCAGCAAGTTGTGCTGCAACAAATATCAATAATAACACAAAAGAAGGCGCTGTCCAATGCGGCAAAATCTGTTTTGTCAAAGAGAAGAACCAAAATAGAATTATCAAAGGTAAAGTCAAACATAAAATCAAGCGTTTGGGCATATCAGAAATAAACTTATTTCCTTTCATCAAAGCAATTAAAGCAATGATTGTCAACACATAATTAACAGGATTATTATACGCCAATTCCCCAACCAATTCCGCCAAGAAATATTCAGGATGAAACTCGCCGAAGAAACCGACTCTATTTCCGTGGAAAGTAAAACTGATGAATTCATTATTTATATTCCACATCAAAACAGGAATCATACAAACCGCTGATATCAAAGCAGATAAATATAAAAATGGATTCTTGAATTCCTTTCTTGAATAAAAAATTATATACAGACCTACACCTACCCAAACAAAAGCTCCTGAATATTTCGACAACATTGCTAATCCAGCGAAAAGTCCGGCAAGAATCAGATGTTTGTTTTTCTCATTTTGAAAATACCTAATAAACTGTAATACAGCAAGAAATGTAAATATACTCAAAGGTGTATCTGGCAAAATAAATATTCCCGTTATCACAAAAGCATAGACCGAAGCAGTATAAAGCAAAGCTGCATAGAAACCAGTCTGCTCATTCTTTACTTGTTTACCAATCAAAAATACCAGATACGTATTGATTGTCATGAATATAACAGAAGAAAGACGCAAGAAAAACTCACTTGTAAACAAAAGATTACAGCTGAAAAGCTGCATCATAAAACCAACCATAGGAGGATGATCAAAGTGACTCCAATCTGGATACATCGCATAAGTCCAATAATACACTTCATCGTTTCCAAATTCAATAATTGAAGCTAAAATACATCTAATCAATACACTTACGCCCAACAACAAAATCAAATATTTATTTATCTCATTCTCTCTTATCTTCATCAACTTCTTCCTTTTTATTTGTTAATAAATATCTAACGAAAAATATTACGACAAATACATAAACAATTCTCATAAGCCAAGTTCTCTCCTTCATCATTTCCGACATTGAAGGATCAAAAAAATATTGGAACTGATGACGAACTATAGGGTTGAGATAAATTATCGTTCCATCATCAAAATTCATTTCAACTCTTATATACGAGTCATCTTCTTTAAAAACGTAAGAAGCCTTACATTCATCAGGATATAATTTTTCTTTAAGGACGCCATTTTGTCCAATAAATTGTATGACTTTTATCTCTTCCGTTGCCTCAAAAATCAAAGTGTCGTTACTTAAAGTCACTGATTTCAATTCCGGCAAGTCTGATTTTCCTTCTAAATATCTAATTGCGTATGAATCACCATTTTTCAACGAATTTATAATTTTTTCCTTATCATTCGCTTCGGCATTTACCACATTTTTATAAACATATTCAACTTTATTTAAGACTAATTTAGAGCTCGATGCCAAAATATTAATGCGGTGTCCTGATGAAAGAGCCATATCCCAATAATAGAAATAATTACCGTAAGGAGAAATCACTTCCATCAATCTATAATTATCCAAATGCTTAATTTCACGCTGTTTAAATCCAGCTTCAACATGCGTAGGAATAACCAGTGAAGATGTTTTGTTCAATCTGTTAATATCATATTGCTTGAAATGAATGTTCTTATAAAAAGGATAATCCAATTTCATTTTGGATTGATAATCCACACAAAGGTAATGAGTTGGGAACAAGCCAAAACCATATTCGTATGTTGGAATCAAGTTGTCATTTCTCAAATCGATATAATTCCAATTTACATCTGTCAAATTCTGATAAGGATTGTTAATAAAGTCGCCAGAAAAAGGTTTAGGATCTTCAAAACGATATGTCGGTGCAAACATATATAAGGTCACGAAAAAGAGCGTGACAATTCCCGCCAAACCGCCAAGGAAATAAAGAAAAACATTGCCATTTTTGCAAAGATTTTTCGAACTATCTGATTGTCGTTTTTGTTTTTCCATAAATACTTTTGAAAGTGCAAATATATAGTAAAAATAGACTTTAACGAATCATTATTTTTTGTATTTTTGCTAAAATTTATAACCTAATTTAAAATAAAAATATGGATTCAAATCCTAACGAAAATATAATTGAAAAAGTAACCAACAAAGAATATGAGTTTGGCTTTGTGACTGATATTGAGACAGATTTTGCGCCTAAAGGACTTAACGAGGACATCATCAGACTCATTTCAGCGAAGAAAGATGAACCAGAATGGTTACTTGAATTTCGTTTAAAAGCGTATAGACATTGGTTGACGATGAAGCAGCCAACATGGGCGCATCTCAACATACCTCCTATTGACTATCAAGATATTATATATTACGCAGCACCTAAGAAGAGAAAAGAACTTCAAAGTTTAGACGAAGTAGATCCTGAATTGTTAGACACTTTTAACAAATTAGGAATCTCATTAGACGAGCAGAAACGACTCACAGGCGTTGCCGTTGACGCTGTTATGGACAGCACTTCTGTCAAGACGACTTTCCAAGACACATTATCAAAACATGGAATCATTTTCATGTCGTTCAGCGAAGCCGTAAAGCAATATCCTGATTTAGTTAAAAAATATTTAGGAACCGTTGTTCCTTATACCGACACTTTCTTTGCAGCATTGAATTCGGCTGTATTCAGCGATGGTTCATTCTGTTACATTCCTAAAGGCGTACGTTGCCCTCTCGAATTATCGACATATTTCCGTATCAATGCGGCCAACACTGGACAATTTGAGCGCACACTCATAGTAGCGGAAGAAAGCGCATACGTAAGTTATATGGAAGGCTGCACTGCGCCACAACGCGATGAGAATCAGCTCCATGCTGCTATCGTTGAAATCATTGCAGAGACAGATGCAGAAGTGAAATATTCAACAGTACAAAATTGGTATCCAGGCGACAAAGACGGCAAAGGCGGCATCTACAACTTCGTAACAAAACGAGGCATCTGCCGTGGCGACCGCTCTAAAATATCATGGACACAAGTCGAGACAGGTTCCGCAATCACTTGGAAATACCCAAGTTGCATCTTAAAAGGCGATTATTCGTCAGCAGAATTCTACTCAGTGGCTGTGACAAATAATTACCAACAAGCCGACACAGGAACCAAGATGATACACTTAGGAAAGAACAGCAAGAGCACTATCATTTCCAAGGGAATCTCTGCCGGACGCAGTCAAAACAGCTATCGTGGTTTGGTACGCATCGCTCCTAACGCAAGCAATTGCCGCAACTTCTCACAATGCGACTCCTTACTTCTCGGCGACAAATGCGGCGCACACACATGGCCTTATATACAATGCAACAACGACACTGCAATCCTCGAACACGAGGCTACAACATCGAAGATTTCTGAAGACCAATTGTTCTACTGCAACCAAAGAGGCATCGATACCGAAAAAGCAATCGGATTGATTGTCAATGGTTACGCAAAAGACGTCTTGAACAAACTCCCGATGGAATTTGCCGTTGAAGCACAAAAATTATTGTCAATCACATTGGAAGGCAGTGTCGGTTGATGTTTTAAAACTTAAAGAAAATTAATAATTATGTTATTCGAAATAAAAAACTTACATGTCTCAGTAGGAGGCAAAGAAATATTAAAAGGTTTCAATTTAAGCGTCAATGAAGGCGAAATTCACGCCATCATGGGACCTAACGGAACCGGAAAAAGTACCTTGGCAGCAGCCATCACTGGAAGAGATGGCTACGAAATTACAGAAGGTGAAATTTGGTTTAAAGGCAAGAATATCATGGAGATGAGCCCTGCCGACCGTGCCAACGAAGGCATTTTCCTCAGTTTCCAATATCCAGTAGAAATACCTGGCGTAAGCATACAGAACTTCATGCGTACAGCAGTCAACGCAAAACGTGAATATCAAGGACTTCCAAATATGCCGATGCCAGAATTCGTCAAAATGATGAAGGAAAAACAAGCGATGGTTGAAATCACTGCTAAGTTACAAAATCGCTATGTAAACGTCGGATTCTCAGGCGGAGAGAAAAAGAAAAACGAGATTTTCCAAATGGCTATGCTTGAACCACAACTCGCAATCCTCGATGAGACAGACTCTGGCCTCGACATCGATGCTTTAAGAATCGTCGCTAATGGCGTAAACCAACTTCACAGAGACGACAACGCTTTCATCGTAATCACTCACTATCAACGACTTCTCGCCTACATCGTTCCTGATTTCGTTCATGTCATGTACGACGGACGCATCGTTAAATCTGGCGACAAATCTCTCGCTTTGGAACTTGAAGAAAAAGGTTACGAATGGATTAAAGACACCATTCTTTAATTTTAAAATTTGTAACTTATGGAAAATCAAGAAAAAAACATACAGAATAAATTCATCGATTACGCTAATAATGCGTTGGAGAAAATTTCTGCAAACGATACTCCAAGAGTGAAAACATTACGTCAGGAAGCTCTTAAACGTTTCATCGACAATGGTTTCCCAACAAAAAAAATGGAGAAATGGCGTAATTCAAGAATGATTGAGTGTGTCAACGAAGACTTTAACCTCGACAAAATCGAAGATAAAAAACACGATTTCTGTTGCGTAATTCGTGAATTAGACACCGAAGTCATCTCGATGACAAATGGAAAATTCGCTGAAAACGAAAGTCTTAGAGTTTTAGAAAACGGCATTGTCATTGGCAGCACTCGCAGAGCTATGCAAGAATATCCAGAATTGTTTGAAAAATATTTCGGAACATGCAACATCAATGATAACAACGGTTTTCACGATGTTAACACAGCTCTTTGGCAAGACGGTTTCTTCATTTATGCACCTAAAAACACTGTAGGTGAAAAGCCAATCCAGATAATAAAAATCATTGATGAGGAAAACAATCCGTTCATTCAGACACGTAACCTTATCATCATCGAAAACAACGCACAATTGCAAATCATTGATTGTGATGACTCTATAAAAGAACAATCAAGTTTTGTAAATTCATATACAGAAATATTTATAGGAGAAAACGCTCAGCTTGAAAATTACAAACTTCAAAACTTGAACGACAATTCTTCATTATTAAATACAAATACAGCCAAACAATTAGCAAACAGCCGATTACAGACTCATACCATCAGTTTCAACGGCGGCAAGATTCGCAACAACATACATGTTGACATTAACGGCGAAGGCTCAGAATGTAATTTATACGGACTTTATCTTGTTGACAAGACACAACACGTTGATAATCAAGTCAAGGTAAATCATAACGTAGCTAATTGTAACAGCAACGAAAAATTCAAAGGCATCCTCGACAACGAGGCTACAGCCGTTTTCAACGGTCATGTTTACGTTGCGCCTAACGCACAGAAAACCAATGCATATCAAAACAACAGCAATATCATTTTAACAGATAAAGCTAAAATAAACACATTGCCATTCCTTGAAATCTATGCCGATGACGTGAAATGTTCACACGGTTCATCAATCGGACAATTAGACCAAGAAGCGATGTTTTATATGCAACAAAGAGGTATCAGCAAGGAAAACGCTCGCATGCTTTTGATGTACGCTTTCGCTGCTGAAATAAGCAATAGCATTGGCATTGAAGCACTTAGAGAACGTATCGACGACATGATAAAACGTCGTTTGAAAGGCGAGTTATCATCATGTGAAAACTGCGTGTTCCAATGCAATACGCCTAAAGAATACGATTTCAAGATTGATTTAAGCAAAATATGATAAATAATTTTGACATAAACGAAATACGCCGACAATTTCCAATTTTAGACAGGACAGTCTATGGAAAACCATTAGTATATTTCGACAACGCCGCCACGACACAGAAGCCTCTTTGCGTAATTGAAAGAGAACGTGAATATTATCTCAACGAAAACTGCAACATACACCGCGGCGTTCATTATCTGAGTCAGGAAGCGACGGAGGCATACGAAAACGCTCGTAAGACAATTGCTTCATTCTTGAATGCAAAAGACTCTAACGAAATAATATTCACAAGAGGAACGACAGAATCGTTGAATCTTCTTGCTACAAGTCTCGGCAAACTTCTTGTCAATGAAGGCGATAAGGTCTTAGTATCAGCAATGGAACATCATTCCAACATGGTTCCATGGCAACAGATGATACAAGAAAAAAAAGGCGAACTCTTAGTAATTCCGATGGATAAAAACGGCGTTTTAGACTTAAACGCATACGAAGAATTGTTAAAACAATCGCCTAAGATTGTCAGTATAGCACATATTTCCAACACATTAGCCACCATCAATCCTATCAAGGAGATGATAACGATGGCACATAAATACGATATTCCTGTCATCATCGACGGAGCTCAATCTATTGCTCATCATATCATTGACGTTCAAGACATTGATTGTGATTTCTTCGTATTTTCTGGACATAAGATGTACGCTCCAATGGGAATTGGCGGACTTTATGGCAAGATGGAATGGTTAGAAAAGATGCCACCTTATCAATATGGCGGTGAGATGGTAGATACTGTAAGTTTTGAGAATACGACATTCAACAGAGTGCCTTTCAAGTTTGAAGCTGGAACGCCTAATGTGGGAGGAGCTCTTGGATTAGAAGCATCGGTTAAGTTCATACAAAGTCTTGATAGAAAAGCCGTTGAAGAATATGAAGAACATCTTTTGAATTATGCTACCGAGCAACTTTCAAAAATTGAAGGCATAAGATTCATAGGACAAGCACCTAAAAGAAGCGGGCTCGTATCCTTCTTGATTGGCAACATTCATCCTTACGACTTAGGAACCATCATCGACAAAATGGGCGTTGCTGTGAGAACAGGACATCATTGCGCAGAACCAGTGATGACATTCTTTGAGATTCCAGGAACTGTAAGAGCCTCATTTGCAATATACAACACAATAGAAGAAATTGACATTTTCATTAAAGCTGTAGAAAAAGCAGCTAATATGTTAAGATAAACAAAAACAGAAACAAAATGACTATTAAAGAGATACAAGATTCTATAGTAGAAGAATTTTCAATGTTCGACGATTGGATGGACAGATATTCCATGTTGATTGAAATGGGCAAAGACTGTCCAATGATTGACGCTCAATATCGTAATGACAATTATCTCATCAACGGATGTCAGTCAAGAGTTTGGTTACACGCCAAGATGGAAGACGGCAAAGTATATTTTAGCGCCGACAGCGACGCCGTCATAACAAAAGGCATCATCAATTTGTTAATCAAAACATTATCTGGACAAACACCAAAAGACATCATTGAAGCTGACATGAGTTTTTTAGATGAGATTGGATTAAAAGAACATCTCTCTCCTACCCGTTCCAATGGATTATTGAGCATGGTGAAACAAATGATGCTTTACGCAGAAGTATTTAACAGTAAAGTGTAAACTAAAAAATTATGTGGAACATTTTTAAAAAGAAAGAACCAATGACAGCGGAAGAAAAAGAATTATTAAAAGAACGAATCATAGCTGTTTTAGGAACGGTTTACGATCCTGAAATACCTGTTGACATATACAAATTAGGTTTGGTTTATGAAATCAATATTGACGACGAAGCTAATGTTAATATTTTGATGACAGTTACAGCACCTAATTGTCCTGTAGCGGACCAGCTTCCTATGCAAGTGAAGGAAAAGGTTAGCACTATGATGGGTGTCAACAAATGTAAGGTAGAATTAACATTTGAGCCAGCATGGACGCCAGCGATGATGAGCGAAGAAGCTCGCGCTGAATTAGGATTCGATGATGAATTTGGTTTATATTGATTCAGAGATATTTTCAATCCAATAATCAGCACGAATTGACACGAATAAAAAATCCCGACGTAAATCGGGATTTATTATTTATATCTGGACGCAGCGAGCCACGTCCTTACAGATTAAATTACAAAGTATCGTATGCTTCAATCAAGTCTTTTGCAAAGCCGTAGAACATCTGAGCGACGGCTGTGAAGTCCATATTGAGGTCTTTGCTCAAGCCAATCATTTCTTTAAACATAGCTACATTGTACCATTGCAAGCATTGGAATGCTCTGTGGAAATGTAAACGTTTAAGTTCTTCACTTGTAGGTTTATGTCCGAGATATGCTTCTAACAAGCTCAATGCTTTATCGAAGCCAGCGTTACCGTAGCAAGCGATATCATAATAAGGGTCGTTCATGCCAGCGAATTCCCAGTCGAGGATATAAAGTTTTTCACCGTCGATAACCAAGTTTGTTGGTTGATAGTCGCAATGACAAGGAACGTGTTTGATGTCTTTATAAGTATCACGCATTGCATTCAAACGATTACGCAAGTCGAGATATTCTTGTGGGTGAGTAAAGCCTAATTCAATGCAATATTTTTCATAGCTGTCGAGGCGGTCGAAAGCATTGTATTCATTAAATTGAATATCACTTTCGTGCAATTGTTTCAAAGCCTTTGCTGACATTTCGTTATAAGACACTATATCAGTATTTGACATGATAGTACCTTCGACATAAAGAGCGAGTTTTTCACCAGTTCTCAACTCAACGTATTCAGTTACATTATTGACGCCTAATTTATCTACTTTTTGAATGTTATCCCATTCTTCATTTCTATCTACAAAACGCTCTGCATATTTACCAGGAACACGATATGTATATTTATTTCCTTGACATTCTACAACGTATGTATAATTACTCATACCACCTTCAAGACGTTTCACTATTTTAGCATCGGTAGCATTCATGAGCAAGTTAACTCTTTTAACGATATATGCTTCTATTTCCATTGTTTTGTTATTTAGTATTGTTTAAATTTGTGCGCAAAAGTAAAAAAATATACTAAATATATACAACATTTTGTGATATTTTTTTGTAGTTTTGCGTAAAATTACAATGGGGGTTTAGCTCATCAGGTAGAGCGTCAGGTTCGCAATCTGAAGGCGGCCGGTTCGAGTCCGGTATCCTCCACAAATCAATATAACGGATTTTGGCACTACACTTAAAAAATCTAAGTATTAAGTATTTAATTACCACAAATATAAAATCCATACGTTTGCCATCAAACACATAATATCACAAGTTTTTATCCCAGTATAACGGCAATGCGTCATTTATATCATCAGCATAGCTTCCTATATATAAACTATTGCTTTCAACTCCCTTTTTAAAATAATAACGTCCCTTCGAACATTCCAAATAGGCACAATCCATTATAGGCAATAATGATATATACGAGTTACTGCCACAATTGTTACTTACATCTATTTTTGCATTAGGAATCACTTCTATTATTTCATCAAAAGTTTTAGTCGTATAATTCCACAGCACCGTATAACTTTGTACCTCAGCAACCGAACCTCCTAAAGATGTTTCTCCAGTCAAATCTAATTTAGCAATAGAGTTAATGTTCATCAAATCGTCTGTAACTAATTCAAAACTTTGTACTACTCCATCGCTATCTTTTATAAGTTTTACTTTTACATTAATTTTCGCCAAATGATAATTACCCAAATCATCCAAACTTCCAGTCTGCTGCGCAAAAGAAAGTTTTTTCCCTATCAATATATTTTTATAATCTGTATGATAGTTTTCAACATTAGTATTTTCATTTCCTTGTCCATTATTACCGAAGTAATACAAATAATATTTTTTTGCGTTTTGCAAATTATTACTTGCAACCATTCCTTTAAACACTAACTTATCAGTAGGCTCACTAATTTCTGCTGTCATTTCCAGCAACTCTCCGTGTGTCCTTGTCCCAACACCTATAATATAATTTGAACATTTGTATGGAAGTGATAAATACAAATATTCCACACCACTACCGTTTCCCCACTTGATGTTGCCAAAGGGCAATAAATCACCGAAATAACTCTTACCATCTGGATTCAATGATAATTCAAAAGTAACTGGAACCATTCTTTCTTCTTCATTAGCATCAATATTCTCTTTCTTACAACCTGTAAACATAAACATCAATGCGATTATAATTAAACATATCTTTCTAATCATACTATCTCCTTTCTTTTTAAAAACACATAAACAAGACCTATAGCCAACAGAATAAAAACCCCATTTCCTAACGGAGCATCAACATAGACATTCATGTCAGCAAAACTAGAGCCTTGCGTTTCAACAGGTAAAATACGTGTATCCAATCGTGATTCTCGATAATTAAAAAATGAGTCTGTTCTTTGCTGTGCACTTATTGAAAATGACATAACAAGGCACAACACTAATGTTGCAATCTTTGTTCTCATAAATTTTTATTTTTGGTTAATCCTTAATTTTACTTCGCAAAAATATAACGATTTTTTTGAATAAAAAAGTTAAAAATTGTTAATTTTCAAGAAGTTAACGGTCAACTTTCAAAGTTAACGGAATAAAAAACTTGGCTTCAAATTGAAAACACTGTCAAGTTCCATCAACATTTCATATAATATAACTTATTATTCCTTACTAAACGTATTACGAGTATTTCGGATACACCTTAATATATATAGCTAATCTTTTTCTACAACAAACGACAACAACAATATCTTTTACCAACTTAAATTACTAATAATCAGCAATCTAATATTTTTACTTATATTTATAGAAGTTTTTTAAAAAAATATCAAAACCACTATGATTTCTTCAATAAATTTCTTATTTTTGCGAGGCAAAGTGTCTTTAGTAATCTTCTAAAAAGATTCTAAATACAACTGAGACAAATTGAAATCATAACAACTAATTAATCAAAACAAAATGAACAAACACAAACTACCATCACGATCAAGAATTGCAAAATTCTTAGGTTTAGCAGCAATGGCAATTTGCATAACATCTTGCAATCCTGTTGACCCAAATGCTGAACTCACAAATGTTATCATTAACAACAATAGTGCAGAGTTATCTAAACGTGTCACTATATATGGAAAAACATCCTCTAATAACGACAGAAGCATTGCCTCTAAATTAATAATGCCAGAAGTTCCTACTCCGGAATATGAGTTAATCATGGATAACAACTATAAGGATTGGGCCGCTGAAGCAAAAAACTATTTACTTCCAAAAGGAACTGTACTGACTACAGGAATGCAGTTTAAGGATAACATTTATTACATTGAAGGTGAGCTCACTATTACCAATTATTGGGGAAAAGGAACACTTATCGTAATGCCTGGCGGCAAAGTAAACTATCCATCAAATATGCCTATCCATCAACTGAATATTTTAAGTTATGGAGAGTTTAACATCACTGGAAGCAATATTTTAAACATCAATTCAGGCTCAACAGTCATGATTTCCGGAGACTTCAGTTATCCTAAGTTATGGGTTGGCGGCAGTCTCTATGTAAGCGACGGATTGACCACATCAGCCATGGAAGTACGTGAACACGCTGTATGCCAAGTTGACTGCAGTACACAAGTAGATGAATATATGATTCTCCACAATTATGCGGATTTCAATGTAGGAAGTTATCTTTCATCTCCATCAATAGAAATGAATTCTGCTTCAATATTGCGAATAGAAGCAGGTAGCCTTGTAAGCACCGAATCTCTCTGTTTGAGAAACCCATGTACCGTTACAGTAAATGGCGGAGATCTCGAGTATGCTGTTCTTTCAGCTGACAAGATTGAGATTCATACAGGCAATATAAAAGAAATGTTTACAGGATGGCTTGACATTCACTACCAAGAAATTAACAATTACAGCGGTAAGGAGTTGGAATGGCTTTCTAACATCAAATTAAATGGTGACACATATCTTACAGCCAACGGATGCCACCCTGAATTCGGCGAACAACCTGAAATTGAAACAGAACCAGTTGTTGGTCTTGAACACATAGCTCAAGTAGTAACACCAGACCATGGACACTACATTTCTTCTACTTGTATCCAAACAATGTCAGATATGGCATACGTATCCTACCATACTCGCGGAGCTGAATATCATGGCTGTATTGAGGTTTTGAACGTATCTGAAGATATGTGTTCTATTCTCTCATTTATGGAACACCCAACACTCGATTTCAACCACTTGATTTTAGACAATTCCAGAATCATCGCAGCTGGCGGCGAACCAAAGAATGGAGCATTCCTTGGTGTCATCAATTTAGGCGGTGGCATATTCCAAACCAATGATGCAGAACTCAAACAAATAAAATTAGATGGAGCATCAGCAAGCTGCGTCATTCGCAACGGAAATTACTTACACGCAACAACCAACGAAGGTTATCACACACTCGACGCTAATTCATTCAGCACAGTAGCTTCAATTCCTTCAGCAGGTTCTTCTAAGTTTATCAGTTCCGACGGAACAAATATGGGTGTAGTATCACTCACCGATAAAAATTCAGAACAATCATTAGCCGTTTTAAATATGTATAATGCTTCTGACTACACATTCAGCGATCCTAAACAAACCATCACATTAGACATAATTGCTCCAGTCAATGGCAAAAACGTTATGCATATTGAAGGCAACGACACCTATGTTTGCTTGGGTAAAAATGGTTTAAAACGTTACACCGACGGCGTAGAAGTCGCTGAGTTTAAAGTCATCGGTGACACTATTGCAGCAGCAAACGGTTTGGCTGTTGATAACAAATATGTATATGTTGCTTATGGCCACGGCGGCTTGTTCGTCCTTGACAAAACAGATTTATCTGTAGTAACATCATATAGTTACACAGGAGGAAAATCAGCTAATTACGTCACTGTATCTGACGATATTTTATATGTTGCATACGGACTTAGTGGTGTACAGATTTTCCGCTTGATTGAAAAATAAGACATTCATTATCTATACAAGATAATAAAATACGGGACAGGATGATCTGACCCCCAAAAGTTGGACGGATTAATAAAACAATTTACGTATAAAGAGTTCGGTATTGCACCGGACTCTTTCCTTTTAATTTTAATTTGATTCTATCGTTATTATAATAATGAATGTATTTTTTTAATTTATTT
>JAZQVL010000057.1:0-24878 GCA_045631805.1 Bacteroidales bacterium
TTTTTTTGTGGTATTTTTGCACAAAAATACATTGCTATGAAATATACGTCAAGCGGAAAATATCGGAACATATCAACATAACAACTTGACAACAAACAAAATCACAGTAAATCCTGAATTGTTTTATATAAATTTTCTTTAGAGCTTATTCCAAATATTGAAATTATTTTGTTTCTTCTTTTCCTAATAGCATCATAAGACAGCCCAAACAAAGCTGCAATCTGTTTATCGTTAAGATTAATTATTGTCAGACACAGATAATATAAGTCATCTTTTTTCAAAGACGGATATTTTTGTGATATATTTTTAAGAAATGTACCTATATGCAGATTGGCGGATTGTAATAACATTACGAATTCCTCATGCCTGAGCGCTTGCAGTTCAGACGTGTCTTTTCCAGACTTTGACAATTCATTGATATCATTTAGAATTTTAATACATATTTCAGACTGACAAAATTCCTTAAGGCTGTCTTTTCTTTTTTCCAAACTGTTTTTCAGTTCAGCAATTTCAATCCGCTGTGATCTTAGCTGTTCTTCTTTTTTCTGCAGTTCCATATTTTTGCTTTTAATCCTACCTTCAATGTATGAATACTTGAACTCATTGTCTCTAATATATTTTTTCTTTGCATCTATTTCTTCCACCAATTTTTCACTATATTTTTTATGCTGACGTCTTATAAACATCAATAACAATGCAACTATTACAAAGACATTCAAACCTATGATTATAATAAATTTCCTTGTCCTAACTTTAGCAACAGCACTTTTATTTTCTACTTTTCTTGTATTATAATTATTATAAAGAAACTGAAGCTTAGATTTGTCAACTTCTTTATTTATATTGTTTTTGAGAAGTTTATTAGATATATTATCATAATAAGCTCTTTTTTCGTAGTTCCCTATAGAATCATATATAGCAGAAAGCGTTGTGGCAAAAGCAAGTTTTTGAGTTATAATATTGTTATCTATACTTTCTTCCAAATAATAAAGAGCAGAGTCGTATGACTTGTTATTATAATACATGTTGCCTAAAGTATAATGATAAGAATATTTTACGTTTTCATTATCTATTTTATTCAAGTTGTTTTTCAATATCATAAATGCACTATCAAATTCATATTTGTAAAAATACATAATTTGGGCAATGCATTTTTCAACATCCAATTTATTATATATATCACTGCTTGTTTTCAAAGATTTATTATAATAACACAAAGCACTATCTGCATTATTCAACAATAGGTATGAATTCCCTATATTTTTTAATGTTTGTGCTATTGAAAAATCATTTTCAAGAACATTTGTATAATGTAATGCTTTTTGATAATTGCTTATAGCTATGTCGCAATAGTTCTCGTTATAAAACAAGTGCCCCAATCTCGTATAAATCAACGACACAAACCTTATCTTTTCATAATCCTCTGGATTGTCAACAGACTTCTTTCCTTTTGCCTTTAGCCTTTTGTCATTGGCCATCATTTCTTCCATAATTTCCAAAGCGATGAGATAATGCTCGCATGCGCCTACAATATCGTCCTTTTCCGTGAGACCCACAGCGTGGTAATAATGTGCTTTAGCGCATTGATAATTAGAAATTAGGAATGTGGAATTAGGAATTGCTTTTCGTCTGCCATAATTCCTAATTGCTAATTCCTCATTCCTAATTGAATCAAAAAACTCCATCGCTGCTTTAACTTCTTCGAAGTTATATTGTGGGAGGTAGTTTTTATATAAGGAGTCGGCAACACGAATTTGGGATTCGTGGAAACGGATATTGGATGCGGATATTGGATGCGGATTTTCGTTCCCGTCTCCGTTTCCAATATTCGTCTCCGTCTCCAGTATTCGTCTCCGAAATCCGTCTCCGTTTCCAGTTCCTAAAAGAAATAATATAAAAACTACTAATATTCTCATAATTGCAAAGATAAGAAAAAAAGACTACAAGTAAACAAGACGACAAGTTTTTAAAATTATGAATTGATATAGTGTGTTAAATAAAAAAAAGTCGTGAAGAAAAATTTTCTCCACGACTTTAGTTCAATAGCCTTAGCTCAATGCCAATAGCTTATTTTATCTTCTTTTCTGTTACTTGAAGAACTTCTTTAGTGTCGCTGTTTGAAACGTAAGCTATGATATAGCATTGGTCAGCGTTGTAAGCAGCGTCTAAAGTTAATGAATAAGACTTGATGATTTCTTCTTCTGGAGCTATGACTTCAGTATTTAATTCAGCGCCCCATGTACCGTTCATACATTTGCGGAATACATGACGATGAACGTAACTATCACCTTGACCTATTTGTTTGCCGACAATGCTATCTTCCATGATGCAAACTGTAAGGCTGTATTTATCAGAAAATTCTTCTAAGAACTTAGAGTAAACACTAACTTTTAATTCTCTGTCGTCTTCATTGTATTTAACAGCTGATAAGAGTCTAATGTTAGGTGTTCCATTTACAGTTTCACTGACAACATCAGCCCATTGAGATGAAAGGTAACCGTAGCAATTGTTTTGACGATTTATAGTTCCGATAGGATTTGCTGCAAATTTGAAATGAGCATACCATTCTGTACCTTCTTCTGTTCTGAAGTCAGGGAATCCGCCAACTGGAGAAGTGTATGCATCACCTGAAGAAGCGTGTACGCCAAGAACAACCAATTGATGTTCATATTGTTCTTGTAAGTCATGAGCCAATGCTGCTGCTTGTGGGCAGTTGACGCATTTTACGCCAGTGAAATCTTCTAACAAGACGACTTTCTTGTTTTGCCAGTTTGAAATGTCTTCGTCAGATAATGGAAGGTGTTCGGAGTCTTCGTTGTTTTCTTTGAAATATGGTTCTTCAATTATATCACAAGCAACCATTCCTACCATAAAGAATGACATTGCTAATATTAACATTAATTTTTTCATTTCCTTAACTTATTTAGAATGATGTTGTAATTGATAATGAAATACCGCTTGAAGCAGGAACTACACGGCAAACGCCACCTACACATACCATACCTTTACTTTGACGACCGCCAGTGAGAACTATTCTTGTTGATTCTTTGATGTAACCAACTGATGCAGAATAATAATGGTCGCGGTTATCTGGGATAGGGTTGCCGTAGTTGTATTTATCAGCTACAGAAACGAACCATTTAGGAGCGATAGAGTATTCAACTAAAGCAGCTGCCCAATTGCCTCTTTTTTCAAAGTTTTCAGCATGGTTAAGAGCTTCTTCTGCTGTCATGTTATTCTTATTGATGTTATCCCACAAATGTTGTAACTCGAAACGTATGCTTTGTTTGCTTGATATTCTGTATGTTACATCAACGAATCCGATATTGGCTTTTACAGCTGGAGCGTTTTCGTGTTGTTCAATTATTTCCATATCATAATACAAGTTAATGTATTGTGCTATGAGTTTCCATTTCTTGTTCAAACGTCTTTCAAGTTCAATGTTGAAATCTCTATAAAACATTCTGTCGCCAACACCAAAAAATGGTGATGTGTAACCGAGTGTTCCGTCGTATCCTCCATTTTCATTATCAAAATATTCTCTCTTGATGTCGTTAACTTGGCTGAAGTCGAGTGTTAACTTAGTTCCGTATTTACCACCGATGATGGTGTTTTTAGGAATTGTGTAGTTGACTTGCAACTGCATAGCCATTTCGCCGAGAGGTTGTGTGGCGTATGAATAAATAGCTGGGAGACTGTGAGTGTGAGTGTAGTTGATTGGAGGGATAAAGTTGATATCCAAGTTGTTTTCACCTTGTTGATAATCTGACTTATAGCTCATATTGTCAACACGTTTTACTTGTAAAATAACACCGAATCCTTTTTGAGAATATGACAATGAAGAAAGGATTGCTTGACCTTCTTTGAAGATGTAATTGTTGAATGCTGAAGGGTCATTGATCTTGTATGCATATTCTGTTGTGAAAGCGAAACGACCATATCCTAAATTGATTCTACCATCGAAAGCGCCAACGTTTTCAGGGATGTTATAAGTTGTATTGGTGTTCTTTTGGTATTTGCTTACGAAGCTACCGCCTAAGCTTGCTCTGAATTTAGAGTTGTTTAATGCGCTAAAGCTTTGGTTGAGATCCCATTCGCCGTCGATACCACGAACAATGCCTCTGTTTTCACTGTATGAATTCCAGAAGAATCTTTGTTTACCGTAAACACCTTTTAAAGTAACACCCGCTGCTGGACGGTAGATGACTCTCATACCACGAAGTGAGTTGTCGAAACCGAGAGACCATTCTTCGTATGTTCTGAAGATAAAGCCATTGCCGAATTGATCGTAGATGTCACCGAGAGTAACTGCTATTGTTCCGTTGTCGTATGATGCATAGTAGTTAGCGATGTCACATCCTTGGAGCTCTGTTTTAAAACCTGACAAAGGAGGTAAATAAGCTTCATAACGAATGCCAGCTGTGAAATTGCCCAATGAGTAGTTAATCTTGCCGAAACCGTTGAGTCCGAATTGACCAACACCATTTTTGATAGATTCTTCAGTAATGCCGATAGCCTCATCAACCTTATAATATTGACCGTCTATTTGGAAACTGCCATTAACTTGTGACTCGTTAATAGATTGAGCAAATAAACCTGTGGAGCATAAAAATAATGCTGCAGATAATAAAAATCTTTTCATTTTCTTAAAGTTAAAGAAAATTATTTAACAAGTTTTAAAATTTCTTCGTAGAGCTCGTCTTCAGCACCTTCGAAGTAACCAGCATGTTGGTGAACCATTTTGCCGTTGCCGTCGAATAAGAATGTGTGAGGAGGGTTGCTTACGTTCATAGCTCTTGCTAAGTCTTTGTTAACGTCTAATAAAACGTCAAATTCCCAGCCTTTACCTTCTACGAAAGGTTTGATACGTGGAGTAGAACGTGAGTCGTCGATAGAAACTGCGAAAATTTTAACGCCTGTTTCGTCTTGCCAATCTTGATAAACTTCGCTTAATGCGTTGTGTTCTTTAACGCATGGTCCGCACCATGTTGCCCAGAATGTCATAACGAATGGTTTGCCATCGTTGTTTAATTCTGTAATGTTGATTGTTTCGCCATCTAAGTTTTTCAATGTTACGTTTGGCAAATCTGATTGTGCTTTAGCGCCTAAGAAAAGAACGCTTAAAAACAATAATACTAATGTCTTTTTCATAATTTAATTTGATTTAGTTATACAATATAAACTTCTAATAATTTACATTCTTCTTCGTTGGTGATGATGTCAACTTTGTTGACTACGTTAGGCACCAAGATACATTCTCCAGCTTTGACTAATTCTGTTCCTCCTTCGTATGACAAGATGAAACTGCCTGACACACTCATCAATATCACGAATGAATCTAATTCGGAATAGTCTTTCTTGAGAGCTGATTTGCTGTCTAAGTTAATTACGTTTGTTGTGAAATAAGGACAACTTACCAAATTGACAGTCGAATTCTTAGCTTTTTTGTCGTATTTTACTTTTCCGCTGTCTTCTTTTTTGAAATTGATTGTGGCGAGTGCTTCGTCTATGTGCAACTGGCGTTGCATTCCGAAACGGTCTATTCTGTCCCAATCATAAACACGGTAAGAAGTGTCGCTTGTCTGTTGTATCTCTGCCACCATGCATCCGGCTCCGAGAGCATGAATCTTTCTTGCAGGAATGAAAAATACATCGTCGGTTTGTACATTCTCATAGTTGAGCATGCCTTCGATGTTCTTTTCTGTGATGGCTTTCTCGAACTCTTCAGGTGTTACGTCTTTGTTGAATCCAGATACAAGCTTGGCTCCTTTTTCGGCATGCATGACATACCACATCTCGGTTTTGCCATTATATAAATCTATCTTTTGTGCGAGTTCATCGTCTGGATGTACCTGAATAGATAAATTATCTAATGGGTCAATCACCTTAATTAATAATGGGAAACGTTCGCCGAATTTGTTGAAAACCTCATCGCCTACGAGGTCGCCCATGAAAGTCTCAATCAAATCGTTAAGCTCATCGCCGGCGAAATCACCGTTGCTTACGATGCTGTTTTGACCTTCAAGACCGGAGAGTAACCAAGCCTCTCCACAATTCATTAAATCACCAAAGTCTTGGTTTAGAATGGTTTTAACGTGTTGTCCGCCCCATATTTTTTCAAAATATGATGGCGTGAACTTTAAAGGATATAAAACACTCATTGATGTTAATTTAATTCTACAAAGATAATACTTTTCTTTTTTGTAGAAATATTAAAATTATGAAAAAATTATTTTTACTTTTGGCTAACATGAATTAGCTTATGATTTAAGGTTTTAATTTTAATGATGTAAATATGAAAGTGCTTGAATCACTACGACATAAGCTTAACAAAAACGCTGAATTGTCGGGACAGGAGAAAAAGACGAATAAGATTATCAATGCTTTTTTGGAAAAGACAAATCCTGATGTTCATTTGAAAAATGTTGGAGGTTATGGTATTATCGTGATTTTTAAAGGTAAACAATCAGGGAAAAATATTCTTATACGCGCCGATATTGACGGACTTAATATTCCATTAGAAAGTTTAAAGACGAAAGACCAAAGTCAAAAGGCAGAGTTTGAAGTTCAAAATCAATATTCCCATCGATGCGGACATGATGGTCATGCGGCGATATTGTGCGGATTAGCAATGCGTTATGGAAAGAAACGTCCCGAAAAAGGCGATGTGATTCTTCTTTTTCAGCCTGCTGAAGAGACTGGAGAAGGTGCGTTGGCTGTCATCAACGACCCTCAATTTAAAGAGATGGAAATAGATGCGGCATTTGCCTTACATAATCTTCCTGGCTATGCTAAACATCAGATTGTCTTGAAGAAAGAATGTTTTGCCTCTGCATCGCAGGGCGTTAAACTTATCTTCACTGGCACTACTTCTCATGCTTCGCAACCAGAGAAAGGCAATAATCCGCAAATTGTGGTTACGACTTTGCTCGACGCTTTCCAGAAAAAATATGAGAATCTTAAAAAAGACAAATATAATACGATTTTAACAGTTACTCATGTTTCAATAGGGGAGAAGACATTTGGCGTAACTCCAGGTCATGCCGAGATTTGGCTCACTTTGAGAAGTCAGGATAATAAAGCTTTAAATAAATTAACAGAAAGCACTATCGCTTTATGCGAATATGTCGCTCAGGAATTTAAGTTGAAATTTTCTTATAGTATCCATGAAGCCTTTGAGGCGACGATTAATTCTGTCAAGGAAGCGGAAACTGTTGAAAAGGCTGCCAAAGAATTGAAGTTGTCGGTCAATATGATTAACGCTCCGTTCCCATGGTCGGAAGATTTCGGAAGATTTAGCTCTTTGTGTCCGGCTTGCCTTTTTGGTCTTGGTTGCGGCTTGGAACACGAACCGCTTCATAGTCCTAAATATGATTTTGAAGATGAAATCATTGACACCGGAGTTGATATCTTTGAGAAGATAGTAGAAATTGAGGACCTTAAAATATAAAAAACGCAGCGATGATTTTATTTGTGTTTATCATCGCTGCATTTCAAAATTATCTTTTGGTCATCAATCTATAACCGGACGAATAGGATATCCTATATAACGAGGCCTATAAATAGTATACACTACTACACCATCATTATAATTGAAATAAAAAAGAACTCCCCATGCTGACTCATCTTCTCCCCCTCCATTCGTATAACTATCAATAGGATCAGAAGACATATATTCACCATATTCTCCGTATTCACTTTTGAAAGTCGAAGGAAGGAATATCGACTTCCCGTTAGATCCTGTTATCTTCATTCCCCATATTCCGTTCATTTCTACACGCTCCCACATACAGTTGTCACGCAACTCTCTAATTTCATCCATTGTCGGAATACGCCATTCTCCTCCCCAATTAGCTCGTGCTGCATCATACTGCGGATTTCCTGAAATATCATCAAATTCAACTCCCATTGTAATGCAGTTTTCTGACGTATATTCATCTTTCGGACTAATTTCTCCCCATGCGAATATGTCACCAAATCCACTTGGCAAATCAGCTCCCACATTACATGTAGCCCATTTCAAACCAGATGGTAAACCAAGGTCGACATATTCATAGCCATTTATTTTTCCATCAGAATCATATTCATCATCACTACCGTTACTTTCTCCAAAATTCAATGTAGTAAAACTCATTTGTTCACTAAGAGTCATACCCACTTTATTCCTCGCAAATGCTCTGACATAATATGTAGTATTAGGCTTCATTTCTATTAGTCCCCATTCATAAACATTTGCTCCGGCAGGCTTTAGATGCTGCGGTGTTAACCCAACACCATATTCAGGAATCTCTTCTGTATCGCAAAAAACACCACAAGTATAAATTTCCGCCCCACCATCATCAGTGATTTCGAAAACAACTTTCGCCGACATTGATGCAACATCTTTAATTTCTTTTATCACAACGGTTGGCAGTTCTGGTACAGGATCGCATGATATCAACAACAAACATGCGAACATAATTATCAATCCAAGTTTTTTCATAAAGTTTAATTTTATAATTTTAATGGTGCAATAATAATAAATAAAATAATAATAAACAAATGATTTTTCTGAAAATTCAGTACAGTTAAGCTTGTTGAAGCTACTTTCAAAAAAAACTTTAGCCTTTAGTCTTTAGCCTTTAGTCTTTTATTATATTTGCGAAATAAAATTATCATAATGAAAGTATGTGTTTTTTGCGGAAGCAGCATGGGTAACGACCCGAGATACCAGGAAGCTGCTGCTCGATTGGGCGAGGTCCTTGCTCAACACGACTGCACCTTATATTATGGAGGCGCTAATGTCGGCCTTATGAAAATCATTGCTGATAAAATGTTGGAAAAAGGCAAGGAAGTAGTTGGCATCATTCCCAAACTCATCACCGACATGGAGATAGCTCACGAAGGTGTGACAAAGATGATTGAGACTGATAGTATGTCGGAACGTAAACTCTTATTGATAAGCGAGTCTGATGCTTTCATCGCGATGCCAGGCGGCTTCGGTACCTTAGATGAAATATTCGAGATAACAGTGCAAAATCAGCTTCGCATCTCCGACAAACCTGTAGCTCTCTATAATACCTTAAATTATTACGACAGTATGTTGCAATTCATCGACCATGCTGTCAGTCAGGGCTTCATCCGCAAGGAACATCGCGACAATCTGATAGTAAGCGACAATCCTGAAACACTTTTCAACGAATTAAGTAAACATAAATCTATTGATATAAATCAGTGGATTAAAGATATTAAAGAAGAAAGTAAATAATATGAATATCATAGGAATAACAGGAACATTAGGTGCAGGTAAAGGCACAATCGTCGATTATCTCGTAAAGGAAAAAGGCTACGTGCATTATTCAGTGCGTGCTTTTATTGCAGAAGAAGTAAAAAAAAGAGGTCTTGAAGTAAATCGCGATACTCTTACAGAAGTAGGTAACGATCTGAGAGCCAAACATTCTCCAAGTTATATAGCGACGCAGCTTTATGAAAGAGCCTTTGCTACAGGAAAAAACGCTATCATAGAAAGTGTTCGTGCAATAGGTGAGGTCAATGCCTTACGTTCAAAAGGCAACTTCTATCTCTTCGCTGTTGACGCTGATCAGAAGATTCGTTATCAACGTATTAGAGAGAGAAATTCAGAAACTGATTCTGTGAGTTACGAGACATTCGTCGCCAACGAAGAACGTGAGATGAAATCAGATGACCCAAATAAACAAAACATAGCCGCTTGTATTAAAGAGGCTAATTATCTGTTTGTTAACGACGGAACAATTGAAGAGTTACATAAAAAAGTGGAAGAGGTGTTAAATAAAATCGGTGAACAAGAGTACAAACGTCCTACATGGGACGAATATTTCATGAATCTCGCCGATACTGTTGCTGAACGAGCCACTTGCAATAGAGGCCGTAGCGGTTGCGTCATCGTTAAAGACCGACAGATTTTAGTGACTGGTTATGTCGGCGCACCAACAGGGCTCCCTCATTGCGATGAAGTAGGCCATCTGTTCAAAAAAATGATTCATGAAGACGGACATATAACACAACATTGCGTAAGAACCGTTCATGCCGAACAAAACGCTATTGCTCAAGCAGCGAAAAGAGGTATCGCATTGGAAGGCAGTACTTTATATTGTAGAATGACGCCATGTAGAACATGCGCCATGTTGATAATAAATTGCGGTATCGTAAGAGTCGTTTGTCAAAGAAAATATCACGATTGCGCTGAGTCGGAAAGTATGTTCAAGATGGCTGGAATACAACTTGAATATATTTATGAGGAAGTGCAACAATATGACAAGCAATGAATTGCAGAGAAATTATTCGTTTATTTGAGTAATTTCTCTGACTACATTCAAGGCTTCGCCAACATTGTTTATAGCATCTAAATAGAAAATATTTTTGCCGTTCAGTTCTTTGACTTTGCATCGGCGAGGATGCGTGGCAGCATATCTTATTATCTTAATAAAGGTGTCGGTTTGGTAATATTCCGACTCTTGATTAGATACGAGGTATGCTGTCATTATTTTATTTTTTAACATGATTTTTTCAAAACCGAGGTCACGGGCAAGCCAGCGTAATCTCATTGTATTCAATAAATCTTCCGTCTGTGGCGGTATCTGCCCGAATCTGTCAGTGATATTGTTAGTGAATCTGATGAGGCCTTCTTCATTTTGTATATGGTCGAGTTCGGTGTAAAGGCTGATGCGTTCGGCTGAAGAATCGACGTAATCGTTAGGAAGTAATATTTCAAGGTCAGATTCAAAAACACATTCGCTGACGTATTTCTTCTCACGAAGTTCGCCTTCGAACAAGTCTTTGAATTCAGTTTCTTTAAGTTCAAGTATCGCTTCGTCCAAGATTTTATGATAAGTCTCGAAACCGATGTCGTTGATGAAGCCGCTTTGTTCTGCTCCGAGTAGGTTGCCAGCTCCTCTTATGTCTAAGTCACGCAATGCGATATTGAATCCGCTGCCGAGGTCGGAGAAGTCTTCCAATGCTCGGAGACGTTTTCTTGACTCGTCGGGCAAGGTGGAAAGAGGAGGCGACAAAAGGTAACAGAAAGCCTTTTTGTTGGAACGTCCGACGCGACCTCTTAACTGATGTAAGTCGCTGAGACCGAAGTTCTGAGCCTCATTGATGATAATAGTGTTTGCGTTTGGAATGTCCAATCCTGATTCTATTATTGTAGTAGATAAAAGCACGTCGTATTTCTCGTCGATGAAGTCGAGCATAATCTTTTCGAGTTTGCTGCCTTCCATCTGGCCATGAGCGACAGCTACTCTAACTCCTGGGACACAATTAGTTATCATGTCGCATACTTCCTGGATGTTTTGTATTCTGTTATGAATGAAAAACACTTGTCCGTCGCGTGCGAGTTCATATTGGACAGCGTCGCGAATAAAGTCAGGATTGAAAGAATGTAGTTCTGTAGTGACAGGCTGTCTGTTTGCAGGAGGAGTTTTGATGATGCTCATATCGCGTGCGCCCATCATGGAAAATTGCAGCGTTCTTGGAATAGGTGTCGCTGTAAGTGTAAGAGTGTCAACATTGGTCTGTAATTGTTTCAGTTTTTCTTTTGCAGAAACGCCAAACTTCTGTTCTTCGTCTATGATAAGCAATCCTAAGTCTTTGAATACTATGTTCTTTCCAATAATGCTATGAGTACCTATTAATATATCAGTATGTCCGTTCTTTAAATCTTCTATGGTTTTCTTTTGTTCTTTGGCTGTTTTGAAACGATTTATATAATCGATATTGACAGGGAATCCACGCAGACGTTTGCAAAAAGTCTGATAATGTTGGAGTGCGAGCACTGTCGTAGGCACTAATACCGCCACTTGTTTAGAGTCGCATACGGCTTTGAATGCGGCGCGTATTGCGATTTCTGTTTTGCCAAAACCAACGTCGCCGCAAATGAGGCGGTCCATAGGAGTCTCTGATTCCATGTCTCGTTTTACGTCAACGGTCGCTTTGAGCTGGTCTGCCGTGTCCTCATACATGAAAGAAGCCTCAAGCTCAGTCTGTAAATAAGTGTCGGGCATATATTGGAATCCTTTGCTGTTCTTGCGTTCGGCGTATAATTTTATCAATTCGCGAGCAATATCTTTGACACGGCTTTTGGTCTTCTCTTTCAGCTTGTTCCATGAGTTAGAGCCGAGTTTGCTCAAAGTGGGCTGCATGCCGTCTTTGCTCGAATATTTTGAAATACGGTGCAAAGAGTGGATGCTCACATACAAAAGGTCGCCGTTCTGATAAATAAGACGCATCGCCTCTTGTTGCTTGCCGTTGTTTTCTATAGTCTCCAAACCGTCAAACCGTCCTATGCCATAATTGATATGTGTGACGTAATCGCCTGGTTTTAAGTCGTATAATTCCTTTATTGTTATGGCTTGGCTGCTGGCGAAGCCTTCACGAAGTCTGAAACGATGGTAACGCTCAAAAATCTGATGGTCGGTATAGCAGCAAATCTTTAAGTCCTTGTCGATGAAACCTGCTTGTATAGAATGATTTACAGGAGTGAAGTTGCTATGGTCTTCGTTTTTTTTCTGAAGGTCGTTCAAAATACTCTGTATTCGTTCAAGCTGTTTCTTGCTTTCAGAAAAACAATAAATAGCGAATTTTTCCGATTTGAGTTCTTTTATGTCGTCTAATAAAAGATTGAAATTCTTGTTGAAAGCAGGCTGAGGTGAAATGTTGAATTCTACTGTCGCGCTTTCTTTTTTATCAATGAAATTGCCGAAAGAAATAGTCTTGAAGCCGTTTAGCTGAGCAACAATCTCTTCGCCTTTTGTGAAAATGCTGTCAGGCTCTTCTAATATTTCTTCTTTTTCTTTGAAAACATTAACGGCTTTCTGATATTCTGATTCTATTTTTTCTTCAAGAGAATGTTCTTCTTCAATCCATATAACCGATTTGTTTTTAAGATATTGTAAAATCGTCTCTCTTTCGTTTTCACAGTTGTAATCTTGAAGATTAGGAATCAATATGATGTCTTTTAGCTTTTCTATCGAAAGCTGGTCGATTGGGTTGAAACTTCTTATTGAATCTATTTCATCGCCGAAAAATTCTATACGATAAGGATAGTCGTTGGAGAAAGAAAAGACATCGACGATACCTCCGCGTATTGCGAACTGACCAGGTTCAACAACAAAATCGACATGTTCGAAATTGAAGTTGACAAGAGCGTCGGTGAGAGAGTCTAATGATATTTCATTGCCGACAGAAAGTCTGAAAGTCTTGCTTGTCATTGCCTTGCGGGTGATGACCTTTTCGCTTAGAGCTTCAGGGTAAGTTACTATTATCGTTTTGCGTTCGCTTGAAGAAATGCGTTGGAGCACTTCTGTGCGAGATAAAATATAAGTATTGTCGGGTTTTTCGGGCTCGTACGGCCTTTTGTAAGATGTCGGATAAAACAAAATACGCTTCTTGCTGTAGTCGTAATCTTTTTCTCCGAAGATATTTTCGAGGTCGTTGTAAAAATAAGCGGCTCTTTCTTTGTCGCTGCAAATGATGAAATTATGACCGCCGATTTTGTCTGCCGTGGCGGCTACTACATACGATTTGGCGGAGCCGCTAAGGCCCAAGCAAGATATGTTGTCTTTAACATCAAGAAAATCAATTATTTTTTTGACATTAGGACTGTCGTGATAATACTGTTTTATCTGTTCTTTCACTTTTATCTTTTTTAATAAGTGTGCGAAGTTACAGATTTTTGTGATAAAATATCTTTTTTTCAAAAATAAAAATTAATTCTTGCGAAGGTGTTCAGTTATGTTTATTTTTGCAACAAATTGATTAAAATGAGAAAATTAGTAATTTTTGATCTTGACGGCACATTACTCTACACTTTAGAGGATTTGATGAACAGTGTAAATTTCACACTTGACTTATTTGGTTATGAAACAAAGACACTTGAAGAGATTACTTCATTTGTCGGAAACGGCGTTGAACATCTGATGCGCTGCGCTGTCCCTAAAGACATCAGCGATGAGGATTTCAAAAATTGCTATGCTTGTTTTAAAGACCACTATTCAAAACATTGTTGCGAAAAGACACGTCCTTATGACGGTATTTTGGAGACATTGCAGATATTGAAAAATAGGGGAGTGAAAATAGGCATTGTGTCCAATAAATTCCAGACGGCGGCAGAAGATGTCTGCAAGCATTATTTTGAAGGATTGTATGACGCTGTTGTCGGCGAAAGCGAATCATGTCGTCGCAAGCCGGCACCTGACGGTATCAATATGATATGCGAACAATTCGAAGTGGAAAAAGACGAAGCTATTTTCTTCGGCGATTCGGAAGTGGATGTTATGACAGGCGACAACGCTGGAGTTTACTGCGTTTCTGTATTATGGGGATTCAGAGACAGAGAGTTCCTCGCTGAACACGGAGCGCATCTCTTCATTGAGAATCCTCTCGACATCGCAGATATGATTGACTAAGGGCTAATGTCTAAAGGCTAAAGTTAAAATGTAGAGAGTTGTCTTGGTTTAAGATGACTCTTTTTTTGTGTTAAGAGCCTTGTATTTCTTGCCTTGTAAAATGTAAATTTTTTCTGATTTTTCACTTGTTAACGACTTAAAAAAATCAGTATCTTTGTCCCAAATTTTTTAATTTGAGAAAAGTATGGAAACATTTCTTCCAATCGTAATTGTATTCATTTTCGTATTGGCAATTTTAGGTATTGTCGCTGGTGTCAGCAACGACGCCACCAATTTTATGTCAGCTGCAGTAGGAACAAAATCAGCGTCTTACAGAGCTGTCACAATCATCGCTTCTTTCGGTATCATATTCGGCTCGCTCATGAGTAACGGCATGATGGAAATAGCCCGAAACGGAGTCTTCTCACCTCAATATTTTTTCGCAAATGAAATCATTTACATCTACCTGGCGGTGATGATCGCCAACCTTATCTTGTTGGATGTATTCAATACCTTAGGTTTGCCGACTTCAACGTCAGTATCGCTCGTGTTTGAATTGCTCGGCGCTACGGTGGCAATAGCCATGATTAAGATGCGCAATGGAGCTCTTGACAATGTTGGTTTAGCGGAACTCATTAACACAGATAAAGCATTGACGATGATAGTGGGTATCTTCCTTTCTGTCGCTATCGCTTTCATCTTCGGTATGATAGTGCAATACATCACACGTCTCATTTTCTCATTCAATTTCGAAAAGAATCTCAAATGGAAGATAGGTATCTTCAGCGGAATAGCAACCACAGCATTGATTTATTTCATGCTCATCAAAGGCATGAAAGGTGCGGCATTCATGACAGCTGACATTAAAAACTGGATCGACGCTCACACCTTGCAACTCCTCGGAGCAAGTTTCGTATTCTTCACAGTATTGATGCAAATCTTGTTCTTCCTTAAAGTCAATGTTTTGAAACTCGTCGTTCTCATTGGAACATTCGCTCTCGCCATGGCATTCGCCGGCAACGACCTCGTCAATTTCATCGGTGTGCCTCTCGCTGGTCTCGACACTTACATCGATGTGAAAAACAGTGGCGTGGCAATGAACGCCCTCCCAATGGATTCTCTCAACACTATGTCGGCTGCCAACACCATTTATATCATACTTGCTGGTCTCGTCATGGTCGTTACCTTGCTAACATCCAAAAAAGCTAAAATAGTTCTCCAGACATCATTAGATTTATCTAAACAAAACGGCGGCAACGAGTCGTTCGGTTCTTCTGCCATCGCCCGTGCATTGGTAAGATTCTCGAACAACATGGTCAACGCTATCGACAGCATATTGCCTGCCAAAGTGAAAGTGTGGATTGAAAAACGCTTCGACAACAGAGAGATGATACTTGAAGAAAACGCAGCCTTCGACCTTATCAGAGGCTCTGTAAGTATAGTACTCGCTTCAATGCTCATCGCCCTCGGAACATCATTGAAACTTCCTTTGTCAACTACTTACGTCACATTCATGGTAACAATGGGTGCATCTTTGTCAGACCGCGCATGGTCGAGAGAAAGCGCAGTATATCGCGTGACAGGCATGTTCTCCGTCATCGGCGGATGGTTCATCACAGCGATAGTAGCTTTCTTGATATGTTTCCTCATCGCTATGTTGTTCTATTTCGGCGGCGTGGTTGCAATGCTCCTTATGATAGCTCTCGCAGTATTCATCATCGTTAAAAACAGAGCAAAGTCAAACAAAGCAGAAGAAAACGACGATTTATTTGAAAAAGCGTTACAAGCAAACGAACAAGAAGTCATCTACGATTCTTTCATACGTCATAACAGAGAAAGCATGAACAAGATGCTTAACATGTCTAAAGATATTTACACCAATATCGTTGACGCTTTCGTTAAAGAAGACATCAAGACATTGAAAAAAGCATCCAACGACTGCCGCGATGCTAAACAGATAATGAAACAGCTCAAGAGAAAGGAAATCATGATAATGCGTCGTTTAGACGATAAGATGATGAATAAGAATACATGGTTCCATCTTTCATACAACTGTATCGAACAGATTCTCTATTCGTTGAGAAGAATCTGTGACCCATGCAAGGAATATGTCGATAACAGCTTCACTCCATTAGACAAGAAATATCTCCCTGAAGTGGAAAACCTCAAGGAAAAAGTGTTCTGGTCTATAGATGCTGCCGACATCACAATCTACACTTCTGAATATAAAGATGTTGACGCCATCATGGAACGTATCAAGATGAGAGAAGAAAACGTTACAGAGATGAGCCACGAACAGATGAACAGAATACAAAACAACAAGGAAAATATTGACTTGGCATTATTATACCTCAATATTATCCAAGAATCATCGGCTATCATCACCGAAATGCGTCACGTCTTAAGAAGCGAAGCAAAATTGAATGAATAAGAAATAAAAACAAATTATAAAATGAGAAAATTATCATTAGTACTTTTTGCGATGTTGTTAGTTGCTTTCAATAACATCGGTTTCTCACAAGAGAAAAATTTCACTATCGACAAATTGTCGGTAGAAGGCCGTGCAGATTACGATCTTTTTTATGCTAACGAAGAGTTTAATTCTGGCATCGACGGCAAATATTTTAACTTCGAAATGAAAGGTTCTTTCCTTGACGATTTCTCCTATCGCGTTCGCCAAAGAATCGATATGTATCACGGAAGTTCAAAGACCGATTATATGATTCTTTCTTATCACGCTAACAAAAACTTTTCTTTCACAGCAGGTAAGATGCCTCTCGCAGTAGGCGGATGGGAATATGACCTCGCTCCTATAGATGTCTATTACGCATCATACTTCTGGAACACATTCGACTGCTATGACGTCGGCGGACAAGTGGAATTCCATACTAATGACGGCAATCACGACATTATTCTCCAAGTAACTAATTCTCCTTTCACAAAAGAGAAATTCCAAAGCATGTATGCCTACAACTTGATTTGGTACGGTAAGATGGGTCCTTTGACAACTTCATATTCTATTAATATGATGTCTCAAAAAAGAGGTCAATATATCAATTACATCGCTTTAGGCAATATGTTCGACTTCGGCAAATTCGACTTCTATGTCGATTTCATGAACAGAGGTTTCTTAGGCCAAAGCGATTTCTTCTTGGGCGACTTCACTCTCATAGGCGAAGCTAAATATGCTTTCACAGATAAATTTACTGGTGTTGTAAAAGGCGGCTATGATAGAAACAAACATAGTTATGTCGAGTATAAAGATGGACATCCTCAATATATACCATTTGATTATACTGTAACACCAGGTGTTGAATATTCATTTGCTGGTTTGGGCTTTGAAGCTTATCCATATAAAGGAAATCAAAACGTACGTCTCCACGGATTTTTCGCATTCAATTCATTAGTTAATCCTGATGTAGATGACTTTAATCCAAATTCAGCTCCAGAATTGTCATTCCAATTCAATCTTGGCTTGACATGGAGAATTGATTTCGCAAAATAAAATAAAAACAATAAAAATTAAGAAAAATGAAAAACATGAATTTTTTAACAAAACGCCGTATAGAAGCTGTTGTCTTCTTGTTAATCTTCTTCGGATTTTTCGGTTATTTGGGAAGCAAAATGGGATTGCCTAACATGATGAACACCATCATGCAGACTGCCTACAGCTTGTTGTTGGAAACTGTATTCTACATCATGGCTATCACTGTTGTATCAGGTGCTTTAGGTAATTTATTAGTTGAATTTGGCGTGGTACGTTTGATTGAAGTAGTGCTTCGTCCTCTCATGAAACCTTTGTACAATCTTCCAGGTGTTGCAGCTCTCGGCGGTATCATGACATTCTTGTCAGACAACCCAGCTATCATAAGTCTTTCAAAAGACGCTCACTTCGCACGTTATTTCAAAAAATATCAGCTTATCTCTTTAACAAACTTCGGTACCGCTTTCGGCATGGGCCTCGTCGTGATTATGTTTATGATGGGTAAAGGTTTCTTGCCAGCAGCATTGGTAGGTTTGCTCGGCGCTGTTATCGGAAGTATCGTTTCAACACGTTTGATGCAACGTTTCATCTTGAAATCAAATCCTGAACTCAATGCTGAAATCAGCGATAAAGAAGGTGATGAGCAACAAATTTCTTTCAAGTCAGAAGGTAGCGCATTCTTACGTTTCTTGAATGCTATCCTCGACGGCGGTAAGTCAGGCGTAGAGATTGGTCTCGCTATCATCCCAGGTGTTCTCATTATTTCAACAGTTGTTATGATGCTTACTTTCGGCGCACCAGAAGGCGGTTATGCAGGTGGTGCTTACGAAGGCGTTGCTTTATTGCCATATCTCGCTGAAAAAATTAACTTCGTATTCAAGTGGTTGTTCGGTTTTGAAAACCCACAATTAGTAGCATTCCCTATCACAGCCCTCGGTGCTGTTGGAGCAGCTCTCGGTCTCATCCCTCGTTTCATCGAAGAAGGTATCATCAACGGCAACGCTATCGCTGTTTTCACAGCTATGGGTATGTGCTGGAGCGGTTATCTTAGCACACATACAGCTATGCTCGACTCACTCGGATTCCGTAGCCTCACATCTAAAGCTATCTTGGCTCACACTGTAGGCGGACTCGTTGCAGGTGTCGCTGCACACTGGTTGTATGTTCTGTTTTCAATGATATTCTGATGTCAACCGAAGAATTCTGCCGCGGATGTGGACGCTGTATGCCATGTCCGGCTGGAATAAAAATCAGCGATTGCGCAAGAATGAATCTTTTCTTACGTGGCGAATCGTTTGAAGAATATCTGACAGAAGAATGGAAAACTAAGATGAAAAGAATAGAAAACTGCCTACGTTGTAATTTATGTAAAGGCAGATGCCCTCACAGGTTAGACATACCTAACTTGTTGGTAAGGAACTACGAAGAATTTAAGACATTTATATAATATCATATATATAATATCATATAATTTCTAAATCGTGAAATTGTTAAAAGAATCATCGGCAATCTTCATAATAGTATTGATTCTCTCAATATTATCCTTTTCATCTGTGAACGCTCAGTCTCTTAGAAAAGATGAAACGCTGTTTAAACGATTCGAAACGCATTTCAAAATGTTGGACACGCTGATTTTTCGGCATGTTCCGACTACAACCGATTTCGGACCAATAGCAATGGATACAGCTTCTCAGAGAATGGGAGTGAATGCTATGGACTCGCTTATCGATGCAAAAGTTGAAAGTCAACAATATGCACTGAAAGCCGAAACAGGTCTGGTTTTTTCGGGACAGACTTATTATCGAGCAGGTCAAGAACTCGGACTGGATTATGACGAGGATGATGCTTTGGCTGTTTATTCTGTAAAAGCGCAAGCCGAACTGAGATGGAATATTATGAATAGTTCTCTCATTAACCGAAAAGAGCGACTCAGAGAGTTGTCTCTTATGGGTGAGCTCGAGCGTGTGTCTTTGGAACAAGAGTATGCAAACCAAATGATAGAACGCCAAAAGGAATACTTACGCAAAGAGTATGATAGTCTGTTAGTAAGCGTTCTGAAACTCCGTATCAATAATCTTCAGTTGTTGACTGATGCACAGATGTATTTGGTTTCTGACCGCAGCATCGGTACTGATGAATTGTTGAAACTTATGGATGAGCAGGCGATAGCTGAACGATTGTTAGAGTCTATACCAGAAGATTATCCTATAGCGTCGCAATTGGTGCGACCACAAGGTGGTGTGACTATACAGATCGATACCGCACGATTAAAGAGTTATATACGAGAAAATGCATTGCAGTTGCATACCTTAGATCTGCAATTAGAGATTCTTCGACAAAAGGAAGAGAGTGCAGGCTATTGGACTTCATTGGGATTATCACCGTTTTTAAGATATTCATACTATATGCGTCCTGAAATGACGAACTCGTCAAACTTAGATATGGGCATTTCATTTCAAATACCACTTTCAGCACAAGAATCTCGCAAGAAAAAAGCACTGACAGCTGAACGTTTGCAGAAAACAATGGAAAAAGAAGAACAAACAGCCTTGTTGATGGAAGAGGTAGAGACTATCCTGCTTGAAATAGAAAGGGCTAACAGAGGATTAGCTGGAGAACTTAAACGTATCGAAGTATTGAGGGAATATATGCTGCTTCGTAGAGAAAACTATCAAGGACATGTTGGTGAATATAATTTCATATCGAGGATAAAGGAGTATAACCACTATCTGACATGTTGGGAAAATTATTATTCATACCAATATAAGAGAGATTGTTGCATTGCAGACTTGCAAGTGTTGCTACTTCAACAATCTGTATTTGATTTTTGTAATTTAAAAAATGAGAATAAATAGTTATGAAAGATTTTCATTTTACAAGCGATAAAGAACAGGCTGAAATAGAAGAAATATTGCTGCAACGAAAAAAGAAACAAAACAAGCAGCAGGCGTTGTTTGCATCTATATTCGCTTTGGTTATATTAATTGTAGTTTTATATTGTATTCGTAAGGTCGTATATATTGATTTCAATGGATATGTGGTTGTGCATAATGTACGTTTCCGTGCTTCGGAGGATATATTTGTATATGATATTTATAAGCACAATGGTGACCTTATTAAGCCTGGCGATACCATATATTCATATCTGTCGTTAGATTGGTTTCACGAACTCGGAAATATCAATACGGAGTCTGAAATTATAGTGAACTCACGAGACTTGAAGTTACAATATGGATTGGCATATCAGAATTTAGCCGTCTTGCAAGCAAAGAAACAAGAAATCAAGCGGCAGATTGCCTTGGAAGATCATAATATTCGCTTTGGTCTTAGCGATAATGCATATAAACTTCAATTGGAACGTGACTATAAAGAGACAGAAGAAGAACTCAAAGCTCTGCAACGCAGATTACAAGTTATGCGTAAGACTATAGAAGAATCACAAGAGGCTGTAGATCGTTTGAGTGAGGTAAGCGCAGGATTTACTATACAAAACATACGCAACAAGAAGAAAATGAAAAATATGGGCCTTATACACTATGTCGTTGCTGCTGACTCCGGATTGGTTACTCGAAACTGGATTTCAGAGTACTCATTAGTGTTGCGCGGCGAGGATGTCATCGAGACGCAGTCTTTCGACTTGGAAAAGGACAATGTGTATATAATGGCGTATGTTACACCTGATAAGGCTAAATATATTAACCGAGGTTTCAAAGCAAATGTCATCGTTAATGATGATGTGGAATATACTGCAACTGTTGTATCTATGGGCGCACGAACAGAGCCTATCCCGGAAGCTTATCGCAACAACTTGTCTAAAAACCATACTGCTGCCATTGCAGTGTTGCGTATTGATCCTGGACAGAAAATCCCGTTTTGGTCGCTGGTTAATGGCATGCCTGTATTGATACGTTTTAACAACAGAGATTACAAAGACGTAAAACCGGATGAATACATGCAGCTAAAAACACCGAAAGGTTTGGACGTTCCGGAAGAACTTAAAGATCGGTTGTATTTTAATAGCAGAGGAAGAGAATGATGGATTATAGTTATAAGGATTACAGTTATAAGATTAAAACGAACCTTAAAGGTCGCAAAATACTTATAGTAAAAGGAATTGTTCCTTTAGATGCCATAAATGATGTTAAGTCGGAAGATTTCGATGTGGTTTTCATAGAAGATACTGGCCAGTCGCACTATGAACTATCATATCAGCTGCAGAATATATCGTCAATACATGGCGTTAAATCTCACATGAAACCTCGATTTTTGGCTTCTACACTAATCGCTCGTGCATATCAATTAAAACCATTGGTAGATGGTTTTGTTTCCACTCCCGACGATGAAAAAATGAGCGAACGTATAGAAGAGATTTATGACAAGTTAGCCCTGATTGAACTTTTTGACATCAAAGAGGTAAAGGCTAACAACTATGTTTATTTCTTGAAATTGTGTAAGTATGCCATATCGAGAGGTATGTATAATTTCACTATTTCATTGGAAGAAGCTTATGCTAAAGGACATACAGCCTTGTTTGTCGCTCAGCAGAGTAATCTCTTCTTGAATATGAAAGCAGATTTTGTTCAATTCAATTATACCTTGTGCGAATTGGGATATGCCAAACAAGAGAGCTTCATAGAAAGAATACATGTGTGCCCACATTGCAAAGGCTCTCATCTGTTTTATATGGAGGCTTGTCCTAAGTGTTCGTCTTCATTGTTGAATGAAGAACCTGTATTGCATCACTTCCGCTGTGCCAATATCTCTCCAGAATCAAGCTATGCCTATGATGGTGAATTGCGTTGCCCGAAATGTCACCAAATGCTACGACATATAGGCGTGGATTATGACCGCCCGTCTAACGTATATACATGTCAAGAGTGTAACCATACATTCTTGCATACAAGGATGAAGGTTTACTGTACTTCTTGCATGAAAACAATGACACCAATGGAGTTGATGCCGCAAGATATATATAGCTATGAGTTTACTGCCGAAGGACTGAAAGCTCTGTCATCAAATGATGCATTGATTGCTGTAAGTAAGGATATTTGGCCAGGCTATTCAAAATTCGAATCTTTCTTGTCACAGATTCGACTCTTCTCTTATTCACATGAAAAAAATGAGACCGTTCTTATCAATAGATTTAGAATTGAAGGTCCAGATGTGAAACGAGAAAGTATTATGGATTTTGTGAGTTATTTGCAGAGAAGATATTACTATCACAATATTTCGTATAACAACTATTATATTTATATAGCTGCAAAACTGAAGGCAGACGAAATAGAATTGCTTAAAAAACAGATGGAAGAAGAGTATTTGGATCTGTTGAGAATTTTCGAATTGAGACAAGATGGTATGAAGATGGTTAACCAAGATTATCTGTATCAGTACGAAGGTGAGAAGATAGATTCTTTCATCAATAGAATCAGTAAACTTAATTGATATAATGAATAAGGCGCTGATATGTTGGATTTCTGTTTTGACATAATAGATAATATTGTTGCTTGCTTTAGTCGAAATCTGTCATTGAGTGCAGTGCTCAGTACCTATTGGTTCGTATTTATTATTGAATTTCCACGTTATTATCTGATAGAAGCACTCATTTCGATCTGGCACAAAATTACCTATCGTAGCAGAGAACGTAAGCGTGCTGTGGCAAGAATGAAACTCTATATAGAGAATCCTCTGATAACCATACTTGCTCCAGGAAAAAATGAAGGTAAGCATATCTATAAGTTAGTGAAATCGCTCAACGAACAAACCTATCGAAACTATGAGATTATTATCGTAGATGACGGTTCTGATGATGCAACTCCACTGATATGTAGAGACTTGGAAAAAGCTGGATACATAGATTTGTATCTACGTTCCGATGTGCGTGGAGGTAAGGCAAGTGCAGCAAACTTTGGAGTGCACTATGCAAAAGGTAAATATATTGTTCACCTTGATGCCGACTCTTCATTAGACCGCGATGCAATAGAAAAAATCCTCATACCATTCTATTACGATCCAAAGATTAAAGCTGTAGGAGGATGCGTAAAGGTGCGTAATTCTGATGAAAATCTATGTACTTCAATGCAAGCGTTAGAATACTTGAAGACAATTCAAGTAGGTCGTATGGTGACAAATACTTTGGGAATTTATCATATCATATCGGGAGCTTTCGGAGCCTTTGAACGCGAAAAACTGATGCAGATCGGTATGTGGGACATTGGCCCGGGATTGGATGGCGACATTACGCAAAAAATAAGAAAATCAGGTGATAAAGTTTACTTTGCAGAAGATGCTATATGTATGACTAACGTTCCAGTCAAGTGGAAAGCTCTTTTTAAACAAAGACAGCGCTGGAGCAAATCGCTCATTCGCTTCCGTCTGCGTAAGCATTTTGACATCCTGATTCCATATAAGCACTTCAATTTCCTTAATTGGATTTCCAATGCGGAAAATCTGCTCTTTGATTGCATATTCAACTATCTTTGGTTGTTCTATATATTGTCGCTTGTCTTCGCACAGACAGATAGACTCTTGGAGATATTTATCGTAGGATGGATGATTAGATGTTGTTTCTCTTTTGTGGCATTTGGAGTTATCATGTTGGTGTCAGAAAGAGCATCTGAAGAAAAGAGGCTGATGCCATACTTGTTCCTCACTACTTTTTACACAGGATATTTCTTGCGTATCACACGTTTGTTGGCGCATACCAAAGAATTGTTCTTCTTCTCATCTTACAAAGATTCTTGGAACCCGAAGAAGACATCTGATTTAGCACAGATTGAAGGTATGTGATTACGTTAAGAATATAGTAATTTCCTAATAATATAAATAAAAATACGGGGCAAGATTGAATCCTGAAGTGAACCCCAAAGTTTGGACAAAAAACTTTGGGGTTTTTTATGCGCAAAAAACATGATTATGAAGCATTACTCAAATATATGAGTATGTTAGAAAATGGTTATTCCATCAATTACATCCATACAAAGTATGGTATT
>JAZQVL010000058.1:0-4024 GCA_045631805.1 Bacteroidales bacterium
TTAGACCGCGAAGAACGCAAAATGTCTTTGGGCATGAAACAACTCATTCCAGATCCATGGGCAAACATTAAAGAACGTTACGCTATCGGTTCAAAACAAAACGCTACAGTTCGTAACTTCACTAACTTCGGTATCTTCGTAGAAATCGAAGAAGGCGTTGATGGCTTAATCCACATCTCAGACCTCAGCTGGTCAAAGAAAATCAAACATCCAGCAGAATTCACAAAGATTGGTGACACTATCGAAGTTATCGTTCTCGACGTTGATGAAGAAAACCGCCGCCTCAGCTTAGGCCACAAACAACTTGAAGAAAATCCATGGGATGTTTTCGAAAGCATCTTCACAATCGGTTCAATTCAACAAGGTACTATCATCAGCACAAGCGATAAAGGTGTTGTAGTTTCTTTACCTTACGGCGTTGAAGGTTTCTGTCCAAATCGTCACCTCAAGAAAGAAGACGGTTCAAACGCTAAGATGGACGAAACAATCGACTTCAAAGTTATCGAATTCTCAAAAGAAAACAAGAAGATCATCCTCTCACACTCACGTATTTGCGAAGATAAAGTTGCTGTAGAACGCGAAGCTGAAACAGAAGTAAAAGAAAAAGCAGCTAAATCAACAAAACGCGCTGTTAAACAAATCAACGACAATGTTGAACGCACTACTTTAGGTGACTTAGACGTATTCGCTGAATTGAAAGAAAACTTCGAAAAAGCTCAAAAAGAAGCTAAAAGTGAATAATTGAAAATCACTTCATAATAAAAAATCCTCCGATTTCTCGGAGGATTTTTTTGTTTATCATTTATAAATCTCTTCAAATTTCAAGAACTTAACCTCGCCATATTGCTTTAACTTTTCAATATCAACGCTTTTCTTATTACCTGCAATCATGATGACAATAGGTCTGTTCTGTACCTTTTCCTGATAAAACTTATAAATGTCTTCGTAAGTGATTCCTTTGATATAATTCGTTGCTTCAATTCTTGGATCTGAGTCGTAACCCGTTTCAATCCAATTAGCTACTGTAGATGTAAGATTTCTTGGAGAAATATAATCGGCAGCTCTAGACATTATCAAAGCTTCCTTCGATGTGTCAAATTTCTCCATACGTTCTGGCATATCAATAATAAGACCTCTCAAAACGTCAACAGCTTCATTGGTCTTGTCAGCCTGAGTGCCAACAGCTGCATATAAATAGCCATTCCTTCTGTTCAAATAATCGTTGTTGTAATATGCGTATGAATAATATCCTAATGAACGAAATTCTCTAACTTCTTGAAATACTATAGAATACATATCTGTACCGAAATATTTATTATAAACCTGACATAATGTTTTTTCGTCTTTACTTAACTTTTCTCCTGGAACAAACATGCTTATCTTGCTCTGTCTGAACTTCTTGTTGTGTGCAAAGTAAACAACGTTACCATCAAACGCATTGACTTCCTTAATCTTCTTTTCTGCTTTTATGGCATCGTTTTTTATTAAGTTATGTGAGTTCAAAAGAGCCATAACTTCTTGTGATTCAATATTACCTGTATAAACCACAATACCATTATAGTTAAATATTTCCTTGACATCGTTTAATATGTCGCCACCATCACGTTTCATCCATTGTTTAATAGGAGTTGTATTCAAATAACTTGAATTCTTGCCATAATAAACATATTGTTGCATAGCATCTTCCCAAGTGTCGGCATCATCTTTCGCCATCTTATCTGATGAAATTTCTTCCTGCAACATAATGTCTAATTTGCTTGCATCAAATTTTGGATTAAAGATTTTTTCTTCACATAAAGCAAAAATATCATCCATATTTTCTTCAAAACCAGAAATTGCTAAAGCTGCATGATCTTCACTTGCATATAAATTCATTGACGCCCCAAGTTTTTGAAGCTCAAGCTCAAGCTGCTCGTAAGTCATTGACTCTGTTCCAAGCATATTCCAAAGACCAATTGCATTGTTGACATCAGGATTGCTTATCGAACCATAATTGTATGTTATAGAAATATTAAATATATTGTTATATGGATTCTTTGAAGAATACATTGTAAATGCGTCATTGGCTTTTTCTATAACAACATCTTTCCCAAATTCAACAATCTGAGGTTCAACTTGACTAACTTCTTGTTCTTCAATTAACTTAGCGAAATCAGATTTAGCCTCTGTGTTCTTTGACTCTATTGGTTTCCAGTTAGGTTTTTCTATCTTATCCTTTGCAGGGAACCCCATCTTCGAACGAAGTATTGTGTGATTTTCTGTAAAATATTTATTTGCCACAGCAACAATATCTTCTTTTGTCATATTCTTAATCTTTTCTATCTCTGCAAGATAATCTTCATAGCTCATATCTTTTCCTTCATTATTAATCAAAAGATATGAAACATTGTTGATACCTTCCAATGTCAACATTCTTCCTTTGATAATTTCTGTCTTTGCAGCTTCGAACAAATCATCGCTGAAATTGCCAGCCTTAACATCATTTATTCCTTTAAACAAAATTTCTTCTGCTTTTTCATGCGACTGACCTATTATTTTAGGTATATAGATAAATGACACAGCACCATGATCTTCCAACGACAATGGAGCCATGTAAGCTCCCATCAGCTCATTGTTTATTGTTGCAATATCGTAAATACCTGTTGTGCCATTTGACAAAATACCAGAAAGTATTTCAAGAGCAACATTATCTTCGTGTTTGTTGCTTACACCTTTATATAATATAACGCCCATTTTTATTGGTGTCAAATTAGCCTCTTTAACGACTTGAGAATCAAAGGATGGAAGTCGGAACTCAGGCATTTGTGGCATCTCTCTTTTTTCCCATACTGAAAATTTCTCAGCAATGACAGGTTTGATTTCTTCAGAATCGAAATCACCCACCAAGATGAGAGTCATATTGTTAGCGACATAATAAGTCTGATAGAACTCTCGCATCTTTGTAGTCTGAGGATTTTTCAGATGTTCTGTCAGACCGATGATTGGTCTTCCGTATGGATGCTCGCCGAAACATTCTTTCATCATCATCTCAGAAAAAGCCGCAATAGGGCCATCGCTGTACATATTCTTTTCTTCATAGACAGTCTCAAGTTCACTTTGGAATAGACGGAAGACAGGATTGCGGAAACGTTCAACATAAACGTCCATCCATTTCTCTATCTGATTGGATGGAAAACTGTTGAAATAAACAGTGTAGTCGTATGAAGTTCCTGCATTAAGACCTTCGCCGCCCATCTTTGTCAAGATAAGGTCAACTTCATTAGGGATAGCATATTCAGCAGATGCCAATGACAATTCATTGATTTTCCTTTGAATAGCAGCACGTTCTTCTGCATTATCTGTATCATGTAACTTGTCATACATGATGTCAATACTGTCTAAGAACACCTTTTCTTTTTGCCAGTCTGTTGTTCCGATCTTATCGGTTCCTTTGAACATAATATGCTCGAAATAGTGAGCCATGCCAGTCGCGTCTAAAGGGTCATGCTTGCTTCCAGCATGTACATAAACGGTACCATGAATTGTCGGTGCAGAATGTTCTTCACACAACACGACTTTCAAACCATTGTCGAGGTAAAACGTCTCGACTTTCAGATTTTCCTGAGCGTTAGCTGCTTTAAATCCAAAAAGAACAGCGAACACCATCAATAAGATAATACTCTTTCTTTTCATTTGATTAATATTTAGTTATACTGAATTCTATAATTTTCACCACAAAAATAATTATTTATTTTATTTAAAAAATGAAGAGATGCAACAATTAATAATCATTATATTTTATGATATAATTGTGTATCTCTACATTCATTACTAATTCCTAATTAACTTCAAAATCTCCTCATAGTCCTCCAGTTTACTTGTTCTGAAAAAAACTTTCTTGTCCGGTGAAATGAGATAATAACATTCCCACCAATTAACATCGATGGCATTGAATATTCCTTTGGCAGAATATGTGATGTCTTCGCTATGATGTCTCTTAGCATATTTCTCAATATATTCCATATTATTCGATTTATGTTCTATC
>JAZQVL010000059.1:0-2833 GCA_045631805.1 Bacteroidales bacterium
CATAATGAAGTGTGAGCTGACAAGACGACGCCTGTTGTTGCACAAACTCTTGAGAGTTCTTCAACTGCCATGATGTACATCTGTACGCTGCCGCCTGCGCCGCCATATTGTTTTGGAACAGGGATACCCATCAAACCTAACTTAGCCATTTTGTTGACGGTCTCGATTGGGAAACGTTCTTGCTCGTCAATTTCAGCTGCCAAAGGCTTGACTTCATTCTCAGCAAATGATCTGATCATCTGCAAGAATAATTCTTCTGTCTTTGAATAACTAAAGTTCATTATCGTATATATTTAATTCATTAATATTTATAGAAACCTTGACCTGATTTACGTCCGAGCAAGCCTGCTCTTACCATCTTCTTCAAAAGTGGATGTGGACGGTATTTGCTGTCGGCGAATTCATTGTAAAGAACTTCCATGATTGCCAAGCAGACGTCGAGACCGATGAGGTCGCCTAATGCGAGTGGTCCCATTGGATGGTTAGCACCTAACTTCATTGCGCTGTCGATGTCTTCAACAGAAGCGATGCCTTCAGCGTAGATGCCAACAGCTTCGTTAATCATTGGAACTAAGATACGGTTGACGACGAAACCTGGAGCTTCTTCAACCATAACTGGTGTCTTGCCGATTGCTGTTGCTAATTCGAAAATCTTGTTGCTTGTCTCTTCTGATGTCATTTGTCCTTTGATGACTTCAACGAGTTTCATCACTGGAGCTGGGTTGAAGAAGTGCATGCCGATGAACTGTGCTGGACGGTCGGTGATAGCAGCAATCTCTGTGATTGACAATGAAGATGTATTTGTTGCGAAGATTGTTTCTGGTTTACAAACTTTGGCGAGTTCTGCGAAGACTTCCTTCTTGAGGTTCATGTCTTCTGATGCAGCTTCGATGACGAGGTCAGCATCGGCGAAATCAGCGTAATCAACTGTTGTGCTGATGTTTGCCATAACAGAATCCATATATTCTTGTGTAACTTTACCTTTTTCTACGAGTTTAGCCAATGATTTAGAAATCTTGCCTACTGCTTTGTCTAAGCTGGCTTGAGTTCTACTTTTCATTACTACTGGCATGTTAGCTTGTGCGAATGCTTGTACTACGCCAGCACCCATTGTACCTGTTCCGATAACGTAAACTTTCATAGTGTTAATTTTATTAAGTTATTATAGTTATGTGAATTATTTTCCTTTAAAAACTGCTTTTTCTTTTGCCAAGAATGCTGTCATGCCGTCTTTCTGGTCTTCTGTTGAGAAGCATTTTGCGAAGTATTCGTTTTCGTAAGCGAGTGCTTCGTCTATATTCATGTCGTAATTGTCGTTGATGCATTTCTTTGCGTAAGCCACTGCTATAGGAGCGTTCTTCAGAATCATCTTGACGAGTTTCATGGCTTCGTCCATGAGGTCGGCTTGTTCATAGACAGCGTTGACGAGGCCGATGCGATGTGCTTCTTGTGCGTCGATGAGCTTGCCTGTGTAGATGAGTTCTTTAGCGTAAGAAGGACCTACGAGTTTTGGCAATCTGTATGTTCCAGAGAAACCAGGTATGATGCCGAGGCCAACTTCAGGCTGACCGAATTTGGCGTTTGTCGAAGCGATGCGGATGTCGCATGCCATGGCGAGTTCGCAGCCGCCACCCAAGGCGAAACCGTTGACAGCAGCGATGACTGGGATTTGAAGGTCTTCCACTTTCTTGAAAGCTGCTGCGCCTAACTTAGCGAATTCCAATGCCTCAGCGTAGTTCTTGTCTTTCATCTCAGCGATGTCGGCGCCGGCAACGAAAGCCTTCTCGCCATCACCGGTGATGATGAGAGCCTTGACGACAGACAAATCAATATTACTTGCGAAATAGTCAATCTCGCTTAATATTCTAGAATTCAAAGCGTTCAACGACTTAGGAGCTGACACTGTCAACACGCATACTCCATTGTCTTTTATTTCTGATTTTAAAAATTGATATTTCATAATTTTATCTTATTTACCAGACGTGTCAATGTTTGTTTATATTTATAGGAATCATTGACGCGTCTCTACATTTGGCTATTGACTGTTGAAACTAAAAAGTTCAAAAGACTTAGCTCAAAAGCCTTAATTTTTATTTTTTACAACATTTCGCAAATTTAATAAAATATTTTGAAAAATTTTAATAAAATATTAAAAAATAAAACTAAGGATTTTTCTTTGTTTCAAGTATTAAAATCGACATAAAAACAGGCATGATACAAACGTATAATTCTCAACTCACAATTATGCATTATGCATTATGAATTATGAATTGTTTTTTGGCGTTCCGGCTATCGCCGTCGGGCTTTCCGCTATATCTTTTTCCGCTGCGCTCCAAAAGGATGCCGCTCCAATCCCTAACGCATTGGAGGCTACTAACACCTAGTCGCTAACTCCTAATTCCTAACTAATAAGGCGTTGCCTTACTCTATATTTGTTTTGCCCTTTTAGGGCTCAGCACTTCATACCCTTAATTCCTAACTCCTAACTAAAACTTGTAGTCTTGTGGTCTTGTTGACTTAAAAAATCCTCTCGCAAAGACGCAGAGAAACGCAGAACAAACCGGTAGATACTATATTACAAAAAACATTTTTATAATATTTTTTTTGATATATTTGCAAAGTCATAAGAAGTTCAGTCGATATAATGTACTGAAACTATCTAGTAGCGGGAATAACTTCCCGCTTTTTTTATGTCATAAGAAGTCCAGTCTCCTTAATCCCTGATACTATCTTATTGTATTCCATCCAAGTAATTATCAATAAACACGCTATCGTTTTTCCACAGAGTGTAAATTAGTGTCAGCAGTTTTCTTTCGACGGCAACAATGGCTTT
>JAZQVL010000060.1:0-5996 GCA_045631805.1 Bacteroidales bacterium
CTCTGGTTCTTCATCAGAGCAAATACAAAAAGACGTCAACAAAAAAAAAGCTGACAACATAAGTTAGTCTTAATTTATTAACCTGTCAACTATAAACAGTCGTAAATCGTAAAAGTGACAACCTAATCCAGCACATCACAGTTTTCAATTGAATTAGTGGAGTTGGTACGGACCTGGTACGGAGGAGGTCTGGAGAAGGTTCTCTCCTATTTTGCACAATTGATTTCGCTTTTGAATTGATTCTTTCTCTTTTTTCCCGCAAAAAGAGAAACAGAAAAAGCTTGCCGCATATGTAATGACGCAAAGTCACAAAGACTCAGAGCCTTAAAGTTTCTTTGTAACTCTGAATCTATGCGACTCTGTGTCTTTAATTTCCTGACGCGATTTCTCCGAGGCGGCAGGGATTTCCACTAAGAACAAATATTCGATTCTTCTTACTTGTGGTCTTGTAGTCTTGTGGTCTTGTTGACTTAAAAAAGTTCAACAGCCAACAGCCTTAGCTCAATGGTTAAAAATCCTTAACATCATTTCTTAATATTTCCCTGATTTTATGTTAAAAATTGTTAAAATCGAAACATTTCCTTTGCAAATGCTTGACAAAGGGATGAGGTGGTTGTAGTTTTGTGGATAGAAACAATATTCGTTTCTAAAACCAAATTAATTTGTCACTTCACTTATGTGATATCAACCAAAGTTTTTGAAATACTTTTATATGGATTCTATCATTATAATACCCAAAGGTAATAGTTCTGAAGATATAAAAGAACGTGAAAAGATTATTCGTCACTTTTATCGCAGATGGAAAGAAGAAAACCCTTCACAACGAAGATATAATCTTTCACTGAAAGAATACATCAACATAAGAATGGTTTCCATCATAGAGACAAGTGAACATGCTGCAAAATCGTATTTGTCAACTCTTGCAGTATTACAACTTGATGCCATCCTTGTTGGTGCCAAAAAAGTTTATATAAGTAAAACAAAGAAAAATAATAAGAATCAGGGACCTTTTGAGCGTATGATGATAATGGAATACGAACTCATTGGTATAGGCAAAGTAAAAATGACTGTAGGAATTCGTCGTAGAACTAAAGAAAAGGTTCAATATTGTATTACTGCCATTTCTGGTATATAATAAAAAAAGCATCTCATTGATGCTTTAATATGCCCCATTATGCGTGAGAGAGGTTTACACCGAAGTGTGATGCTATGCTGGCGGGGGACTTCGCACTACCCATTACATCGTCACCTCACGACTTACTTGTCTGCAAAGATACAAACATTTTTATTATTAAAAGACAATTAACATTAAAAAAATACGTCTTTTATTCACTCACCTTGGCAATTCATTATCTTCATTATCAACAAAAACATCTACATCTTCAATCTCGTACATATTCTTGTATTCATTAAGATAAAACGAAACAACATCAGGATAGATATCATTATATTTATGACATATTTTCTTGAATAATGTTAGGAATCTTTCATCTTCTACGAAATCGAAAATCCATGTCAGTAAATCATCGACCTCTTTTTCATGAGCAGTTCTGCTACATATATTATCGACTATCGGTTTGTACTCTAAATACGCCTTGTCGTATAAAGCATTGATATTATTGAACCACTCAGCAATTTCCGTTTCTAACTCCTTATAGAAACGAGCTTCATCTGATTGAGAATTTTCTGTTTTCATAAATCTTGTGTTTTTAAAGTTTCGGCACAAAAATATAAAAAAAATCTTTGCTTTTACAATTTTAACTATTTTTAACTTTTATGTGGTCATTTGGCAAGTTAACGGGGAATGAGCAAAAATCTGTTGTCCGTTGTCCGTTGACTTCTTAACAATCCTTAACACCTTTTCTTAATATTTCATTGCTTTTATGTTAAAAATTGTTAAAAGCGAAACATTTCCTTTGCAAACGCTTGACAAAAGGATGAGATGGTTGTAGTTTTGTAAGAAATAAACTTCAAATTGTGACGCACTGCGTCACGAATTGAGTTTAATATGAAAGTAGACCTTATAACCAAAATTTATATTAAAATGAAAAAGAATTTACAATACATTAATGAAAAGGAAATAAATCTTGCTATTAAGATTGAAAATATTATCCGTGAATCTCGTCAGACAGCATATAGGGCAATTGATTTCACAATGGTGATGGCTTATTGGAACATTGGGAAAGTTATCGTTGAAGATGAACTTAATTGGGAAAGAGCAGAGTATGGGAAAAAGATATTGAAAAACATTTCAATACGTCTTACTAAAGAATTCGGGAAAGGCTTCGATGAGAGAGAACTTCGTAAAATGTGTCAATTTTATAGACGTTTTAAAATTCGGGACTCAGTGCGTCCCGAATTGAGCTGGACTCATTATCGTAGTTTAATAAAAATTCAAAACGAAGATGCTCGCATCTGGTATATGAATGAAGCTGCAAACTCTATGTGGTCAACACGACAATTGGACCGACAAATCTCTACTTTATATTACGATCGTTTATTGGCTAGTCACGATAAAAAAATTGTCATTGAGGAAGCTGAGGAAAAACTACAAAAGGTAATTCCTGAAGAATTCATAAAAGATCCTTATATATTGGAATTTCTTAATTTGAAAGATTATCCAGCATTAAGAGAAAGCGACATTGAAAAGAGCCTGATAAATAACCTACAAGATTTTCTGATGGAATTGGGAAACGGTTTTTGTTTTGTCGCTCGTCAAAAAAGGATGAGATTTGATGACGAGGATTTTTATGTTGATTTGGTATTTTATAATAGCATAATCAAATGTTATGTCTTAATAGATTTAAAGTTAGGCAAACTAACTCATCAAGATGTAGGTCAGATGGATAGTTATATAAGGATGTTTGACTCATTGACCAAACAAGATGACGATAATCCTACAATCGGACTGATACTTTGTTCCGAAAAGAATGAGGCAATTGCTAAATATTCAGTATTAAATGACGCAAAACAAATCTTCGCTTCAAAATATAAATTGACTCTGCCAACCGAAGAAGAGCTACAAACCGAATTAAGCAGAGCTAGAAAAAGATTGGAAGAAAAGAGGAAAAAATAAAAATCGATAACCGACTACTTCGCTCAATCAGTCTTTCGTCGGTTACCGATTTATATGCAAAAATAATTATTTTTTAAATACAGAATAGGAATCGAAATTATTTCTCAATCTCTTTCTTGATTCTTTCGTTCAACATTGGAACAATCTTGTGTAAGTCACCAACGATGCCTAAGTCGGCTGCGCTGAAGATTGGTGCGTACTTGTCTTTGTTGATAGCGATGATGTAACCTGATTCTTCCATACCTGCTAAGTGTTGGATAGCGCCAGAGATACCGCATGCTACATACAACTCAGGACGTACAGTCTTACCTGTCTGACCTACTTGGATGCAGTGGTCAACAACGCCAGCGTCAACCATAGCACGTGATGATGCTACTAAGCCGCCTAATGTGTCTGCCAATGCTTGTAACTTTTCAAAGCCTTCTGCGTTCTTCACACCACGGCCGCCTGATACCAAAATCTTAGCGTCGGCGATGTCGTCGTTGCATGAGCATTTCATCTCTGTGTTTACGAGCTTAACTTTGAAACGTGCTGTGTCGAACTTAGGTGCAAACATTGTGACAACGCCTGCTCTGCCTTCTTCACGTTGACGTTTCTGCATAACGCCTGGACGTACTGTCGACATCTGTGGACGGTTGTTTGGACATACGATAGTAGCCATCAAGTTACCGCCGAATGCTGGACGTGTCATACGGAATTGCTTGTCGCCTGCTTCTGTGTCAGCAACTTCTAATTTTGTACAGTCTGCTGTGAGACCTGTATTCAATCTTGCTGCGAGACGTGGAGCGAGGTCACGACCGATTGTAGTAGCACCGTAAAGAACGATTGTTGGTTTGAATTCTGTGATGATTTGATATGCTGCTTGTGAGTATTGCTCTGTGATATAGTCTTTCAACTCTGGACAGTCGGCAACGAGGACTTCGTCAGCACCCATCTCTATGAGTTTCTGTGCTTGGTCTTTTACGTTGTAACCGAGTAACATTGCAACTACTTTTTCGCCGAGTGAGTCAGCCAAGTCGCGTGCTTTACCTAAAAGTTCGAAAGCTACTGGTTGAATCACGCCGTTACGTTGTTCAGCGAATACGAATACGTTTTTATAATCTTGAATATTCATAACTTCTCCTTTTAGATAATATGTTTCTCTTTAAGTTTATTAACAATAAGTTCTACAGCTTCTTCTTCGCTTACTTCGTGTACTTCACCTGGAGCCTTCATAGCTTTAGGGAATGATTGGAACACTTTTGTAGGTGAGCCTTTGAGACCTAATTTTGCTTCATCGACGTCGATCTTTTCTGCTGACCAGATTTCTACTTCTTTGTCGTAAGCTTCAACGATGCCTGATACTGTCATATAACGTGCGTCGAATGCTGATGCCAAGACTGTGAGGAGACATTTGCCTTCTACTTCTAATGTCTGGATGCTTTCTTCGCTTTCTTTCTTAACGAGAAGATTGCCGTTTTCCAAACGTTGTGCGTCGATGACGTATGATACTTGTGGGATGTCTAAGTGTTCTGCCATCTCAGGACCTACCTGTGCTGTGTCGCCGTCGATAGCTTGACGACCTGCGATGATGAGGTCGTAGTCCATTGTCTTCATTGCGCCTGCTAAAGCGTATGATGTTGCCAATGTGTCAGCACCTGCGAATTTTCTGTCTGTCAATAAGATTGCTCTGTCTGCGCCCATTGCCATAGCTTCTCTCAAGATGAGTTCTGCTTGTGGAGGACCCATAGTGATAACTGTTACGTTAGCACCGTAGTTGTCTTTCATTCTAAGAGCGAGTTCGAGGCCGCCTTTATCATCTGGGTTCATGATGCTTGGAACGCCGTCACGAATCAAAGTACCTTTGACCGGGTCAATCTTAATTTCTGTTGTATCTGGAACTTGTTTAATACATACTACTATATTCATATTACTTCCCTCCTATTTAAATAAATTACCGGCGATAACCATTCTTTGAACTTCTGAAGTACCTTCGTAGATTTCAGTGATCTTAGCGTCACGCATCATACGTTCTACTGGATATTCGCGTGTGTAACCATAACCGCCGTGGAACTGAACAGCTTTTGTTGTCACTTCCATCGCTGTCTCTGCTGCGAACAATTTAGCCATCGCTGCGTCAACTGAATAAGGAACACCATTGTCTTTCTTCCATGCAGCTTTACGAACTAAGAGACGAGCCGCCTCGACTTTAGTCTGAAGGTCTGCCATTTGGAATTGTGTGTTTTGGAATGAAGCGATTGACTTGCCGAATTGTTTTCTTTCTTTTGTATATTTAACTGTCTCATCCATTGCACCTTGTGCGATACCGAGAGCTTGTGATGCGATACCGATACGGCCACCGTCCAAAGTCTTCATAGCAATGCTGAAACCTTTGCCTAACTGACCTAAGAGGTTTTCTTTTGGAACTTCGCAGTTTTCGAATACTAACTCGCATGTTGCTGAACCGCGGATACCGAGTTTCAATTCTTTCTTACCTACTGAGAATCCTTTGAAGCCTTTTTCAACGATGAATGCTGAGATGCCTTTTGTGCCTTTTGACTTGTCTGTCATAGCCATGACGATGAATACGTCAGCGTTAGAAGCGTTGGTGATGAAAATCTTAGTGCCGTTGAGAATCCATTTGTCGCCAGCATCAACAGCTGTTGTCTGTTGCATAGCAGCGTCGGTACCAGCGTTAGGTTCTGTCAAACCGAAAGCGCCAATCCATTCGCCTGAAGCGAGTTTTGGCAAATATTTCATCTTTTGTTCTTCAGTGCCGTGTTCCAAGATTGGAGCAACGCATAATGAAGTGTGAGCTGACAAGACGACGCCTGTTGTTGCACAAACTCTTGAGAGTTCTTCAACTGCCATGATGTACATCTGTACGCTGCCGCCTGCGCCGCCATATTGTTTTGGAACAGGGATACCCATCAAACCTAAC
>JAZQVL010000061.1:0-5517 GCA_045631805.1 Bacteroidales bacterium
TGATGAGACAATTTGTCGTTCTTCAATTCGACAATTACAAAGCAACGTAATAGACGATTGTAGAAAACCAAGTCTATGAAGAATTCATCGTCTTCGAGCAAAATTCTCTTCTGTCGAGCTACGAAAGAAAAACCATTACCCATCTCCAAGAGAAAATCAGCGATATGAGAGATAATCGCATTTTCCAAATCCTTTTCATAATATTCAGCTTTACGTTCTAAGCCTAAGAATTCCAATACCATCGGTTCTTTTATGATTTCCTGTGGTGTTTGAGGAATCCGTTCTTTTCGAGCGACAGCCAAAACACTTTCTTTATCGTTGCTTAGCAACAACCTCTCATAAAGTTGAGAATTGATTTGTCTTTCTGTCTCTCTGCCGTTCCATCCGTTGTTGACAGATTCCAATTCGTAATACTCTCTTTTGTCAGGATCATCTATCTGTATAAGTTTTCGATATTGAGTCCAGTTCAATTGCGAACGCAGTGCGTTCGCAATTGGGTAAATTCTGTAAAATTGTCGGCTTTGTTCCAACGTCCTAACAGAGAATCCGCTGCCATATTCTGGGATTAAGTTATTCGCAAGATTCTTAATCAGATAAGAACCATAATCAGCTCTGTCTTTCCCTTCTTGTTCCTCTTCGAAGATTCGTTTGCCGATGTTCCAATACATTTGTACACGACAAAAATCAACGCTTCTGACGGCATTCTGCCGAGCATTATCTATTATGACTTTTACATCATCAATGAAATTACTCTTGATAGGATTATTTTTTTTCTTTTCCATGATTTATAAATTTTGGTTATGCAAAACTACAACCGCCTCATCCTTTTGTCAAGCGTTTGCAAAGGAAATATTTCGCTTTTAACAATTTTTAACATAAAGTCTATGAAATATTAAGAAATGATGTTAAGGATTTTTAGGAAGACAACAGTCAACAGACAACGGACAACAGACTTTCTCCACGGTGCCTGAGCCTGTCGAAGGCAATTCCTCTGCGTTCTCTGCGTCTTTGCGAGAGGTTTTTTTAAGTCAACAAGACTACAAGACCACAAGTCAACAAGTTTTAGTTAGGAATTAGGAATGAAATTTAATTCCCTCAAATCTTCAGTTCCTCAATTCCTGAAATCTGGTATTGTTTCAGAACTTTTTGAGTGTTGTTGGAATGCAGGAGGGAAGTGCTAATTTTTAAATGAAAATGGATAAATTAATTGCCATATAAATGTTGATAAAAAAAGCATAATTTTTTTAACTAAATTTCAAAGAATCAGATAAATATTTCTAAATTTGTAGATGATTAGTAAATATTATTTTTTGTAATATAAAAGTGGTCAAATTAGTGGCGATGGGAACTAACTTCTTCACAAACGAAAAAGAAAATACTCTTCTTGAAAAGATAGAAGGAGTCTTCAAATATAAAAAAGTGCATTTCTTTGATGCACTAGTCGGATATTTCAGAGCATCAGGATATTTCCGTATCAGGAGGTTTATACAACAAACTCCACATATACGCATATTGGTCGGTATAAATGTTGATAAACTTACTTACCAGGCAAATCAACAAGGTTTGCTTTTTAATCCTAATGCGGAACAGTCGCAAGAAGAGTTTTTTAACGATATAAAGCGTAATATACAAGAAGCAAAATACGACAAAGAAGTCGAGGAAGGAATGTATCAGTTTATTGAAGATATAATGACTGGTAGAATTACTATGCGTATCCATCCTAAACAAAATATTCATGCCAAGATATACATATTCCGCGAAGAGGTTTATCATCCTCATGGCTATGGCTCTGTCATTACAGGTTCTAGTAATTTGACAGAGGCAGGACTTGAAAAGAATTTCGAGTTTAATGTGGAATTACGTTACGACGACGATATAAAATTTGCTACTGAAACTTTTGAAAAACTATGGGAAGAATCTGTAGAGATAGATATAACTCATATCGATAAGATTAAGAACGATTCATATCTTAATCCTAACTTCACTCCATACGAAGTATATCTAAAGTTTTTGTTGGAATATTTTGGAAAGAGTATTGACTTCGATCCAAATTCTGTATCAGATCTTCCTTCTGGATATATGAAATTGTCATATCAGATAGATGCTGTTAATGATGGATATGCAAAGATGATGAAACATAACGGATTCTTCCTTTCTGATGTCGTCGGATTGGGAAAAACCGTCGTATCTGCGCTCATCGCAAAGAAATTCTTTTTCTCTAATGGATTCCCGACACATCGCTCTCATGTATTGGTGATTGTTCCTCCAGCAATGAAAGAAAACTGGGATGAAACTCTCACCGAATTTAAGTTGGATAACTTTAAAATCATAACTAACGGAAGTCTTCATAAAGTCAAAAATCCAGAATTGTATGATTTGATTATTGTTGATGAAGCTCATAAATTCAGAAGCGATACAGCATCTATGTATAACGAATTGCAGAAATTGTGCAAGACAAAGACAAAACGTTATGACGGCACACTTCACGATAAGAAAGTGATACTCGTCTCTGCAACTCCGCTCAATAACAAGCCAGAAGATATTGCAAATCTTGTTTATTTGTTCCAGGATTCTAAAGATAGTACTTTAGAAGAAGGTAATTTGCAACGCTTTTTCCGTGAACAAATAGATAAATATAATAAACTTAAAAAAGAGAAAAACTTGGCTCTCATTGCTGATGAAGTCAAGGCTATATATGAGAAAATTCGTGTTAAGGTTGTGGAACCTTTAACAGTTCGTCGTACTCGCAAAGATTTGTGGGAAAATGATGCTTATCGCCAAGATTTGGAAAGTCAGCATATACATTTTCCAGATGTTAAATCACCTCATAAGATTTATTATCAGCTTGATTCTGATTTGGAAACCTTGTATGATAAGACAATAAAGTGTCTTAGTGATAAGAAAGATGGTCTTACATATAACAGATATCAAGCGATTAAATATCTGAAACCTAACAAGAAAAGCAAGTATAAAAAAGCTGATATGATTTCTGTTCAGTTGGCAGGTATTATGAAAACTATGCTTGTCAAGAGAATAGACAGCAGTTTCTATGCGTTCAAGCAATCTTTGAAGCGATATTATGATGCTAATAAAGTGATGCTTGATATGTTTGCCAACGGTACTATATACATTGCGCCAAATCTGAAAGTAAATGAATTGTTGAGCGAAGGCAAAGAAGAAGAACTGATAAAACTTATAGAAGAAGCAAGATATACTGACCCAACAATTGAGATTTGTACGCCAGATGATTTTGAGAAAGGATTTGAAGAAGGTATTAGATATGACGATGCTATTCTCAAAGAACTTGTTTCGATGTGGGATGCTGTAAATGTTGACCCGAAATTAGACGAGTTTATCAAATATCTTAAAGAAACTTTATTTGATAAGTCTATAAACGACAAAGGTAAATTGGTCATATTCTCAGAATCTAAAGAAACTACCCAATATCTTTTCGACTCTTTGAAGAAACAAGGCTTTGGCAAGATCTTGACAGTGCAGAGTGATAACAGAGATGCACAGATGCCTGTCTTGAAAGAGAACTTCGACGCCAACTATAAAGGCGAAAAGAAAAATGATTATGATATCGTCATTTCCACTGAAGTTCTTGCTGAAGGCGTAAACCTACATCGTGCTAATGTGATTGTAAACTACGATACGCCTTGGAATTCTACGAGACTGATGCAACGCATCGGCCGTGTTAATCGCATTGGTAGCAGTGCAAAAGAGGTTCATATATTCAATTTCTTCCCGACATCAAAAGTCAATGACGATATTGAGTTAGAGAAAAAAGCCAAGATGAAACTTTTTGCATTCCATGCAGCATTGGGAGAAGACAGCCAGATTTATTCTACCGATGAAAATCCTGAAAGTTTCGGATTGTTCGATAAGGATGTTGACGAAGAACGCGATGAGAAGTTACGTTATCTCATGTGGCTCAGACAACTTAAACAAGAAGACCCTGATTTGATAAAGCGAATTTCTAAACTTCCGCTTCGTGCTCGCACAGGTCGTAAGAGTAAGTTTATACCTGGTAGCACCATTGTGTTTATCCGAAACAAGCGTCGTGATTCATTTACGTTTGTTAGGGAAGACGGAAGTGTAGAAGAACTCACTTTTTTGGAAGCGGTAAAAGAATTTGAAGCTCGTATTGACGAAAAGTCAATTCCGCTACATGATATGCACCACGAACAAGTGAAAGCAGCTCTTGAAGCCTTTGCTATGAAAGAAGAGGAAACAAAAACAACAAAACAGAAAGTTAATCCAGCACAAGGTCCTAACGAGAAAAAAGCTATTGCATATCTTGATTGTTTTCTCAGCATCCCTAATATAACGGAACAGGAGATAGAATTGATAAATAAAGCAAAACGAGCTATTACAACTGGTAAATTCCAGCAGTTGCAGAGAGATGTTAATAAACTGAAGACCGCAACACAGAAAACTCCGGTAAAGCCTGTAGTTTTGCTCGAACAGTTGATAAAGATTATATCCGCTTATCCATTGGAACATGTTTCAGATAGAGTGACAGACAAACATGCGGAAACATATAAGATGTCTAAAGATTTTATGCCAGAAATCATTATTTCAGAAAGTTTTAACAAGTAACAAATTATCATTATGAATCAAGCATATTTGAAAAACATATTATCGGCTAAATTTGATTTTAATGTATGGAAAGAACTATTTGATAAGTTTTTTCCTAAAGTTGAGATTTTTACAACTGTTGCCAAGATAAGCGACATTCATGTGAAAGATGGCGGACATATCGGTAATATCAGGTTGGACGATGGACGCTCATTGGCGATATTCCGTTTTGAGGTTGCTGATAATGTCATCATATCTCGTAACCGTAAAAGTCTGCGTGATATAGCAGCTAAATATGTTGACCAAGGTTTGATTCATGGTGCTTTGGTTTTCTATTATTCTCAAAATCAAGACGACTATCGTTTGACATTTATTGCCAAGCAGACCTATTTTAACGAAAGCGGAGAATTAGTAAAGAAGGAAACAGCTCCTAAACGATATACATTCTTGTTAGGCCCTAACGAGCCTTGCACTACAGCTGCAAGCCGATTTAAAGAATTGGCTGATAAGAAAACCTATGGCTCCATCTATTTAACAGATGTTACCGATGCCTTCTCTGTTGAGCGACTCAATAAAGAATTTTTCAAAGGTTATAAGGAACAATATGCAAAATTCCTCAAACTGCTCGAAGATAAAAAGCAACATCGTGATTATGTCAAGAAGTTATTAGGTCGTTTGGTGTTTTTGCAATTCCTTCAGAAAAAAGGCTGGATGGGTGTTCCTGCTTCTAACGAAAATTGGGAGGGCGGAGATAAAAACTATCTGGCAAATCTTATTGAGAGATATAAAGGCAACGACAGAATTTTGAGTGATGTATTAGAACCTTTGTTCTTCGATACTTTAAACAAAGAAAGGGTAGGTGATATTGCAGATTCTAGACTTGGCAACAACATAAAGATTCCATATCTTAACGGAGGCTTGTTCGATAAGGACAAA
>JAZQVL010000062.1:0-39737 GCA_045631805.1 Bacteroidales bacterium
TTTTGTTCGTTGAACATAGCTTTTACCTTGCCGTATGTTGTTCCAGCGAGAACCATGTCACCGACTTTAAGAGTACCGTCTTGAACCATGATTTTAGCTACATAACCGCGGCCTTTGTCCAATGCTGATTCGATGATAGTACCTTTAGCAGCTTTTTTAGGATTTGCTTTAAGGTCTAAGAATTCAGCTTCCAACAAAACTTTATCGAGGAGTTTGTCAACGTTGAGGCCTTGTTTAGCGGAAATCTCTTGTGATTGATATTTGCCGCCCCATTCTTCAACGAGGATATTCATTTGGGCCAACTCTTGATAAATCTTTTGAGTGTTGGCTGTAGGCTTGTCTATTTTGTTTATAGCAAAGACGATAGGCACGTTAGCTGCTTGAGCGTGGTTGATAGCTTCGATTGTCTGAGGCATAACGCTGTCGTCAGCTGCGATAACGATGATAGCGACGTCGGTCAAGCTAGCACCACGAGCACGCATAGCTGTAAACGCTTCGTGACCTGGAGTATCCAAGAATGAAATCTTCTTGCCTGAAGCTGTTGTCACTTCGTAAGCACCGATGTGCTGTGTGATACCGCCGGCTTCGCCTGCTGCTACGTTAGCGTTACGGATGCTGTCCAAAAGTTTTGTCTTGCCGTGGTCAACGTGACCCATAACTGTTACGATAGGAGCTCTTGGAATGAGGTCTTCTGGATTGTCTTCCTCGTCGTTGCTTGCCAATGCTTCCTGTACGTCGATGCTGATGAATTCAACTTTAAATCCGAATTCTTCTGCTACCAATGTAAGGATTTCAGCATCGAGACGTTGGTTGATAGAAACGAAAACGCCTAAGCTCATACATGTTGAAATAACCTTTGTTACAGGAATATTCATCATGGTTGCCAATTCGTTAGCAGTAACGAACTCGGTAACTTTGAGGATTTTCTTTTCTTCCATTTCGTGGAGTCTTTCTTCCTCCATCTCATTGGCAATGTTATGACGTTTTTCACGACGGTGTTTTGATGTCTTTGACTTGCCGAGAGGTGACAAACGAGCCAAAGTCTCCTTGATTTGTTTTTGGATTTCTTCGTCGCTGAGTTCTACTTTTTCCTCTACAACAGGTTTGACAGGCTTCTTGAACTTATCGTTCTTGTTACGTTTTTCATTACGTTTGTCGTCGTTAGCTTTGCCGCTACCTTGCTTGTTGTTATCTTTGTTCTTATTATTATTGTTGTTATTGGTGTTGCCGCCGCCGTTGTTCTTGTTGTTGGAATTGTCGTTGTTTGAATTAGCGACATTGCCGTCAGCGCCAATACGTTTACGTTTTTTCTTCTTGTCTTTGTTGAAGTTTTTGTTGTCGTCTCCTGATGATGCAACAGGTTGTTTAGCTTTAGGTTTACGCTCTGTTGGAAGCTCAATCTTGTCAAGAATTTTTGGTCCTTCCAACTTCTTCACTTGTGTTGGGATGAAGTTGATAGGCTTTTCTTCTTTAGGCTTGTTTTGAGCAACATTAGCGTTTTTGTTTTCTTGCTGTTGCACGTTTTTAACCTCAGGTTTTGCAGCTTGAGGCTGTTGTGGTTTAACATTCTGCTTTTCTTGTAGCTTGTTTACAGGTTTAGCAGAATTGTTGTTATTATTTTTATTTTTGTTATCTTTTTTATTGTCCTTAGATTTTTTCTCTTCCAATGGTATTTTTCCTACCACTGTGATTTGTATGCCGCCGTTATTTTTTCTGTCCGAATTATTTTCTTTTGTAGCTTCTGCTTTCACAGGCTCTGCTGCTGGTTTTGCTGCTGGTTCAGTAGTCTTGATGACTTCTTCTTTCACTTCTGCTTTAGGCTCGACATTAACTGTTTCTTTTGAAGTTTCTTGTTTAATGATAACTTCTTCTTTCTTAGCTTCTACTTTTTCAACTTTAGGAGTTTCAACTGCTTCAGCTTTTTCTTCGACTGTTTTTGTCTCGACTGTTTTTGTTTCAACAGCTTTTGTTTCAACTTGAGGTTTAACTTCTTTAGTCTCAGGTTGATTTTGTTTTTTCTTTTCTGTTGTTTTTTCAGAAGTGTTTTTTGTTTTTTCTTCAGTGCGTACAGGTGTTTCTTCATCAGCGTCAAAAGTTTCGTTATCGCTTTTGATTGTTGATTCGATGCTGATGCTCTTTCCTTTGTAGCTGAAGTCGCCAAGTTGGTCGGCGTTTTTCTTCACTTCTTTTTCGCCTTGATATTCTTTAACGAGAAGGGCATACATTTCTCCGTTAAGTTTTGTGTTTGGCGATGAGTCTATTTTGTGGCCTTTCTTACCAAGGAACTCAACTATTGTGGACATGCCAATATTGAATTCTTTGGCGGCTTTTGATAATCTGATGTTATTCTTTAAATCTTCGGACATACAATTTTTTTTATGTTAATACTTATTAATTACTTATTGATCGTCGTCTTCGAATTCTGCTTTGAGAATGTCGATGATTTCAACTACTGTTTCGATTTCGAGGTCGGCGCGGGTAGCTATTTCGTCAGCTGTGTAAGCCAATACAGCTTTAGCTGTGTCGCAGCCCATATTTCTGAGGCTGTCGATGATCCATTCATCGATTTCGTCGGCGAATTCTTTGAGGTCAACGTCGTCTTCCATTTCAGCTTCTTCTGTGTTGCGATAGACATCAATTTCGTAGCCTGTAAGTTTACCTGCCAATTTGATATTGTAGCCGCCTTTACCGATAGCGAGGCTGACTTGGTCGTTTTCCATATATACTTCAGCAAGTTTCTTTGTCTCGTCGATGATGATTGAAGAAATCTTAGCTGGGCTTAATGCTCTTGTGATGAAGAGGTCGGCTTTTGTTGTATAGTTGATAACGTCGATGTTTTCGTTGCGGAGTTCTCTAACTATACCGTGGATACGTGAGCCTTTCATACCGACGCATGCTCCAACAGGGTCGATGCGTTCGTCGTATGATTCGACAGCTATCTTAGCTCTTTGGCCTGGTTCTCTGACGATTTTACGAATTGTAATCAAACCATCATAAACTTCAGGAACTTCCATTTCAAACAAGCGTTGTAAGAAAATCTCTGATGTTCTTGATAAAGTGATGACAGGAGAGCCGTTTTTGTTCTCAACGCTCTTGACGATAGCTCTGATGGTGTCACCTTTTTTATAATTGTCTGATGGGATTTGTTCAATCTTAGGAAGTACTAATTCGATGCCGTCTTCGTCAACGATTAAAATTTCCTTACGCCATACTTGATAAACTTCGGCTGTGATGATTTCGCCGACTTTATCTTTATATTTCAAGAAGATGTTTTCTTTTTCAAATTCCATTACTTTTGTCTGGAGATTTTGACGGATAGCCAAAATTTCTCTTCTGCCGAAGTCCTTGATGTCAACAACTTCAGAAACTTCTTCTCCAACTTCAAAGTCTGGTTCTATTTTTATAGCATCAGAATATGAGATTTCGCTGAGTGGATCTTCCACTTCGCCATCTTCAACAACTATGCGGTTGTGATACACTTCAAGAACACCTTTATCAATATTGACAATGATGTTGAAATATTCATCGCTGCCGTATTTTTTTGCGAGCATTGCCTTAAACACATCTTCAATGATGTGCATCATTGCTTCACGGTCGATATTTTTGAATTCTTTAAATTCAGAAAAGGTGTCGATTAAGTTTAATATTTCCATAAAATTTGAAACTTAAAAGTTAATGTATGGTTTAATTTCTTTAATATCTTTGAAAAGTATTTCGCTCGAATCTGCGTAGACAGTCTTCTTCAGTCTGCCTAATTTCTTTATCACAGCTTCTTGAACGTTGATTTGGTCTTCGGTGAATGACAAAAGCTTGTAAACTTTCTTTATGCCTTCGAAAGTGGTGAGCTCTATTTCTTTGTCGATATATTTGTTCAACTGACGTTGTTTTAACAATGGATAATCAATTCCGGCAGAGGAGACGCTGAGCTCGTAGTCTTCAACTTCTCTGTCGAGACGACCTTCGATAAAACGACTCAATTCGACGCAGTGGTCAATTGTTACTGAACTGTCGGCGTCGATGTAAACTGAAATGACATTACTCTTGGACACTGTTAAGTCAACGACAAAACGGTCTGTGTTTTCTAATGCCTCTGATGCTAATTCGATTATTTGTTCCTTTGTTATCATTTCTTTATGGCAATAAAAAAACCTGTTACATTCCGTAGCAGGTCTTTATTTTTAACTTTGTTGTCGAACAAGGATTCGAACCTTGACAGGCAGAACCAAAATCTGCAGTGCTACCATTACACCATTCGACAATCATTATTTCGTATCTTGAATGTGAGTGCAAAGATATAACATTTTTTAATACGCGCAACAAAAAAATGAATTTTTTTTAATTTTTTTTATTTTTCTTTTATACCTATTATTAATAGCAATTTTTAACTTGATTTAATCAAAAAATAAAATATCTTTGCAATTTAAAAGTTTATATCTAATAGAATAATAATAAAACTTATATCATAATGAATTTCAAAAAGTTAAACAACATTGTAGGATGGTTCGTGTTCTTGATCGCAACCATTGTTTACTTCCTTACATTGGAATCTACCGTCAGTTGGTGGGACTGCGGCGAGTACATCTCAACGGCGTATAAATTGCAAGTCGGACACCCTCCAGGAGCTCCTTTATTCCAAATGTTAGGCAGATTTTTCTCACTTTTTGCCTTCGGTGACGTAACAAAGGTCGCATTAATGATAAATTGTATGTCTGCTTTGTGCAGTAGTTTTACAATTTTATTCCTCTTCTGGACCATCACTCTTCTCGCAAAAAAACTCTGGATGAAGGATGGCGAAAATTCTCCAGCTTCTAATAAGGTGACTGTTTTGGCAGCTGGTGTCATCGGTGCATTGGCTTACACTTTCTCCGACACATTCTGGTTCTCGGCTGTCGAAAGTGAGGTTTATGCCATGTCATCTCTCTTCACCGCAATAACTTTCTGGGCAATCCTTAAATGGGAAGAGGTGGCCGACGAACCTTATAACTATCGTTGGCTTATCTTCATCGCTTATCTCATTGGCCTTTCTATAGGCGTCCATCTTTTGAACTTGCTATGTATCCCTGCAGTGGTTTACATCGTTTATTTCAAGAAATATAAGAACATAACATTTAAAGGATTTACAGTGGCTGGCATTATCTCGGTAGTGCTCGTGGGATTTATTCAGGTTATCCTTATCCCGGCTGTGGTTTCTTTGTGCGGTAAATTCGAGCTTTTCTTTGTAAATACTCTCGGAGCTCCGTTCAATCTCGGAACTGTGGTTTATTTTGTCCTCTTGATAACTCTTATCGTCTTGGGAATTTATTTCACTAATAAATATAAGAAAGTCATCCTAAACACAGCTATAGTTTCCTTCATGTTTATATTAATAGGTTATTCTTCATTCTTTATGCTTGTCATCCGCGCTAATGCCAATACTCCTATTAATGAAAATGAACCAAGCGAAGCGGTTTCTATGCTTTCTTACCTCAAACGTGAACAATATGGCAGCTGGCCGCTCGTTTATGGTCCTTATTATATGGCTAAACCTTACGATGCTAATAGCAGCAGTCCTATTTATGTAAGAGACGAAGCTAAAGGAAAATATGTCATCACTGATAAAAGAGAAGGAACCGACCCTATTTATGATGATAATGTGATGACTGTCTTCCCTCGTATGTGGAATGGTACAAAATCTTCATACATAAGTACTTATAATCAGTATATAGATAGAACCAAAATGGTTCCTGTGACAATGAAGAAATCTGATGGAACAAAAGAGACTGTCTTACGTCCAACATTTGCGCAAAATATAAAATTCTTCATCGGATATCAGTGTAATCACATGTACTGGCGTTATTTCATGTGGAATTTCGTGGGTCGTCAAAATGATATTCAAGGTCATGGTGAATTGGAAAACGGCAACTGGGTTAGCGGTATCGGTTTTATCGACAACGCACGCCTTGGCAATCAGGATAATCTTCCTAAATCAATGTCCAATTCTGGTCATACAGAATTCTATTTCTTGCCTTTGATTTTAGGTTTGGTAGGTCTTTTCTACCATATCAAACGTGATATGAAAAACTCATGGGTTGTATTCTTGCTCTTCTTCATGACAGGTCTCGCAATCGTTATCTATCTCAATCAGACACCGTTCCAGCCTCGTGAACGTGACTACGCTTACGCAGGTTCTTTCTATGCGTTCTGTATCTGGATTGGATTCGGACTTCTCGGCGTTGTTGAAATGTTGCAGAAATTCATGAAAAACAAAATGACTGTCGCCCTTGTTGCTTTCGTGTTATGTCTCTCTGTTCCAACAGTTATGGCTGCATCAGGATGGGAAGGACACAATCGTTCTGACAAGACTTCTGCATTGGATTGGGGTAAGAATTATCTTAAAAACCTTCCGGAAAATGCAGTTATCTTCACTCGTGGCGATAATGATACATTCCCATTGTGGTATGTCCAGGAAGTTGAAGGTTATCGTACTGATGTGAGAGTCTGCAACTATATGCTCTCTTCTGGATATTGGTATGTTCATCAAATGGGACGTAAACAATATGAATCAGAACGACTTCCTCTTTCTTTAACACCAGAACAATATGACAATGGCGTTAACGAGCCTGTATTTATCCAGGATATTTTCGAAGGCCCAGTAGAACTTAAAGACGCTATTGAATTTGTGAAGAGCGACAATGAAAGAACAAAGGCTACTTTGCAGTCGGGCGACAAAATTAATTATTTGCCTGCTCGCAATCTTAAACTTACTGTCGATAAAGAAGCTGTGGTACGTAATGGAATCGTTCCTGAAAGCATGAAAGATCAAATAGTTGATGAAATAGTCTGGAGAATACCAGAAAGCATTAACTATCTTTATAAGAATGACTTGATGCTCCTCGACTTCATGGCTACAAACGATTGGACACGCGCTGTCTATTTCACAAGTTTAAGCGATATCAAGAATGTTTTGGGTATAGATAAATATTTGCACCAAGAAGGTCTTTCACATCGCTTTATTCCAGTTTTAGCTGCTGACTATCATAAAGATGCAGGTGGAGTTTATGTTGAAGGCTCATACGAATTGCTTATGGCCGACGATATTCGCTGGGGTAATCTCAATAAGGAAGATGTTGCCGTTGACCCTGAAAGCCGTCGTAATCTTTTGTTCGTAAAACAAGCGTATTTGCGTCTTGCTCAGTCACTTAAGAATAGAGGTCAAAATGATTCTGCTGTTGCTGTCCTTGACAGATGTCTCGAATTTTTCCCAGATGAAAAAGTGCCTTATGACTTATATATGTTGTCATATCCAGAAATATATTATAAGGCTGGAGCATCGAAAAAAGGCGACGACCTTATTGATACTATAATTGCAAACTGTGTTGATAACTTGCGCTATTATGGTGAATTGGATAATAGGTTTATTCCTTATTATTCAGAATCAATACGCGAAAATCTTGCTATGATAAACGAAATGAGCAATATTGCAGCAAGAAACGGTCGCTTGGAATTAAAACAAAGATTGGAGAATTTGTTAGACCAAGAATTCAATAAATTCATGTATTTGTTTTAAACAAGATAATAAGCAAAAAAAAGAGATGCAAATTTGCATCTCTTTTTTTGTATTATTTATTGGCTTTTCTGAAAAACATAAGCCATATACCAGCGATTACAAATGGTATGCTGAGCCATTGTCCCATGTCTAACATCATGTTGTCTTCAAATGCAACTTGATGGTTTTTAATGAATTCAATCAATATTCTTGAGCCGAAGACAATTGTCAAAAATATTCCGAACATGAAACCAGGACGTTTTTCGCCCATATTTTGTTTGTAATATGCGTGTAAAAGATAAACGAACACGGCAACACAGAAAAGAGCTTCATAAATCTGTGTTGGATGGCATGCTGGTATGTTTTCGATAGGCATTCCTATTGGATAATCTCTCACGAATTTAAATCCCCAAGGAAGCGTTGTTGGCTGGCCGTAAATCTCTGAGTTCATGAGATTTCCCATGCGTATTAACGCTCCTCCTATAGATGCAGGAATCACTATTCTGTCCAAAATCCAGATGTATGGCTTGTTGACTTTTCTCGCATAAATGTAAAGTCCAATCAATATTCCTATCGCTCCTCCGTGGCTGGCAAGTCCGCCTTCCCATACATATAAAAATTTGATAGGATTCGAGAAATAGTATTCTGGTTCGTAGAAAAGACAATGTCCTAATCGTGCGCCTACGATAGTGGAAATCAACATATACATCAATAATTTGTCAAGCTGCTCTTCGTTGAGGCTCTCTCTCTTGTATATGTTTTTCATGATGTAGTAGCCAATGATGAAGACCATTGCCCATAAAAGACCGTACCATGCTATAGGGCGTTCGCCGATGTGAAAAATGTAAGGATTGACATCCCAAACAACATAATTAAGTGTCATGATATTTTAATTTTTTTGCAAAAATAATTTTTTTTAAAGATTATTCAACCAACTCTCTAAAAATTCCGTCAGGCGATCGTTGACTTTTGGAAAATGATGGCAGACGTCTGATGTTTGATTGCTTACGGCTTTTAATTTGAAATTCTTTTGTCGGCAACTGTTAAACATTCCTTTTTTAGTGAGATAATCAGCGAGATATTCTTGTTCTGTCTGTCCTGGAGTGGGGACGAGATATGCGCTTCTGTTGAGGCTTATTAAATCCATCAATGACGAATATCCGCCACGGCATATTATGTTTTTTGATTTTGCAATAAGTTCTACAAAGAAATCGTCATCGGCATGATTGAAGAATGTGACGTTTTCAGGAATATTGTAAGGCAAATCGTTCTGGTTGGGTTTGGCTCTTAGAATCACGATTCTTCCGTTTGTCTCGTGGGCTTGTTTCGTGACTATATTTTCGAGTATAGTACGCTGAGGCTCAGGACCTGATAAGATGACTAAATAATCGATGTCTTTTTCATCTTCCTGAATTTCAGAAGAGAAACGGCTTAACAATCCGATATAGCTTGTCTTGATTTTAAGGTCGGCGGGATGTGCCAGAACTCCTGATAGTGAAGGCTCGTTTTCGTTGTCAGGAATCCATAGCTCGTTATAGTGCTTTATGTAATTGTTGTTTATTTTGTTGATGAATGGATAGGTCCATTTGAATAGGTTAGGAGTCTGTATGTGAAGCTGATGAGTCATAAAGACAGAATGAGCGTTTTCGCTCCAGCAACCGAATCTGTTGTCGGAAATCACGATGTCGATGTTATGGTCTTTTACGATGGCCTCGATGTCGTTGTGTTCTTTCTTGAAATCGGCTATAGCGGATGGTATTGATGTCAATAATTTGAAAACCTGAGAGTTGCCTTTGCTGTAAATAGGGTCAAAGCCAGGTAGTTTTATTATCTCTAAGTCAGGAAATTCTTTCTGTAGAAATGACAATGGAGCTTTATCAGCAGCAATGATAGGATTCTGTCCTAAATCCAAGAGCCCTTTGATGATAGGGACGCAACGTGTGGCGTGGCCTAAGCCCCAATTCAACGGACATATTAATATATTCTTCCCCAAAATGTTGTTTTTAAAATTTCTGCAAAGATACGATTTTTTTTGAGAGGATTGAGAGGGAGTAGAGGGATAAGAGGGAATTGAGGGAGTGGAGGAATAAGAGGGATAAGAGGGAATAGAGGGATATGAGGGGATGAAGCAAATAGAGGAATAAGAGGAATGTGATGGGGTTGTTTGGTATAGATGAATGTTAATTATTTTTAACTATAATAAATTGATAATTATTTAGTTATAATGATTGAGTAACTGCAAAAATTAAAATTATGATAAAAAGTATTGAAGAAATGTACATTTGGCAGATGTCGAGGAGTCTTGTGAATGATGTTTATAAAATGATGTCTGTATGTAAAGATTATGGGTTCAAAGATCAGATTCAAAGGGCTGTGATTAGTATTATGAATAATATTGCAGAGGGCTTGGATTCAGGATCTACGGCGAGGTTTATTTTTCATTTAAAAGTTTCTAGAGGTAGTTGTGCTGAGGTTAGTTCGATGTTGTATTTGTGTGAAGATTTTAATTTGTGCGATAAAGCAACACGAATTGAGCTTCAAAACAAAATTAAACATATCTCATCGGGTTGTCTTAAGATAATAAATGGTTATAAGAGGGAATAGAGGGATAAGAGGGAATAGAGGGATAAGAGGGAATAGAGGGATAAGAGGGAATAGAGGGGAAGGTGTGTCACAATCTCTAGTCCCTCTGCATCTCTAGTCCCTCTGCATCTCTAGTCCCTCTGCATCTCTAATTCTTAATAAAAATTAACATAATTCTTTGATTAACAATAAAATAAAATGTGTATCTTTGCATGGGAATTAAGAATTAAAAATTATGAATTGTGCATTATGCATTCTGAATTGTTATATGAGGTGGCTTTGACGTTGATACCTGGTATCGGTGATGTCAATGGGAAGAAGTTAGTGGCGTATTGTGGTGGTGCGGAGGCTGTTTTTCGTGAGAAAAAGAAGAATCTTTTTCATATCCCAGGGATAGGGGAGAAGAGTGTGGAGAGTATAGTGTCGCAGAATGTTTTGTCGAGAGCTGAGAAGGAAATTGCTTTTGCGGAGCGTAACGGGATAAGGATTTTATATTATCTCCATCACGATTATCCTAAGCGGCTTCAGCATTGCTACGACAGTCCGATAATCATATATTGCAAAGGTGACGCCGACTTGAATGTGGAGAAGATTGTTGGTGTTGTTGGCACTCGGAATATCACAGATTATGGCAAGATGCTGACGGAAAGAATAGTAGAGCAGCTTGCTGATGACGATGTTCTTGTTGTCAGTGGTCTGGCTTATGGTGTTGACACTTATGCACATAATGCCGCTCTTAAAAATAATCTTGTGACGGCAGCTGTTTTGGCTCATGGTTTCCAGACCATTTATCCATCTGTCAATAAGAGTCTTGCGAGGAAGATGGTTGACAATGGAGGTTGTCTCTTGACCGAAAATATAAGTGGTACGGAGCCTGACAGGGAGAATTTTCCAAAGAGAAACAGGATAGTAGCTGGGATGATAGATTGTCTTATTGTCGTTGAGAGCGCATCGAAAGGAGGAGCGCTCATTACTGCCGAAATAGCTAATCTCTATGATAGAGAGGTGTTTGCGTTTCCAGGAAGAATAGGTGATGTGTATAGTGAAGGCTGCAATAAAATAATTAAGGATAATAAAGCTAACATCTTGACTGATGTGGAAGATTTGCGCTCTATAATGCGTTGGAATGAAGATAAAAAAGTGATCGCAAAACAGATGCGTATGTTTCGTGACTTTAGCGAGGAAGAACAAAAAGTGATGGATGTCTTTGGTAATGAGACGGTTGTTTATTTGGATAAAATCATAATTGAGACGAAACTCTCACCGACTAAGATAGCTTCTATTTTGCTTTCTCTCGAATTTGACGGAGTGCTGGCCGCTCTTCCCGGAAAACGTTATCAAAAGTTGTGACGGACTTGAATTTATAAAATAAAAATATGTACCTTTGCGCAAAATAAGCATAAATGCAAGAAGGAGTTGTTATTAAATCAACAGGAAGTTGGTATGAAGTAAGAAATGATGCCGGCGAGGTCGTCTTATGTCGTCTTAGAGGTAAAATACGCCTCGACGGATTGAGAACCACTAACCCAGTAGCTGTGGGCGATAAAGTTATTTATGAAAAAGAAAATAACAAAGACACCTGCGTGATTAACAAGATTCTGCCTCGTTATAATGTCATCGTTAGAAAATCGGTGAATCTTTCAAAAGCTTCTCATATCATAGCTTCTAACATCGACCAGGCTATTTTGGTGGCTACAATAGCGCATCCAAGAACTTCAACAGGTTTTATTGATAGATTTTTAGTCACAGCGGAGGCTTATCATATTCCGGTGACAATAGTATTCAACAAATGTGACTTGTATGACGAAGAGCAGATGGCAATAGCGGAAGATTTGATTTCTGTGTTTAAAAATATCGGCTATCATTCCTTTATGGTTTCCGCAAAAACAGGATTCCAATGTGAGGAACTGAAAGAGATAATGAAAAACAAAGTCAATCTTTTCTCAGGTCATTCTGGTGTCGGCAAATCGGCGCTTATCAACCGACTCGATCCAAACCTTAACGTAAGAGTAGGCGACATCTCGGAAGTTCACGAAAAAGGAAAACATACAACGACATTCTCTCAAATGTTTCCTCTTTGTTTTGGAGGTTATATTATTGATTCTCCTGGTATTAAAGAGTTTGGTTTGTATGATATGGAAAAAGAGACTCTGGCACAGCGCTTCCCTGAAATGCGTAATCTTATGCATGAATGCAAATTCTCAAATTGCACTCATCTTCATGAACCTCATTGTGCAATAAAAAACGCCGTAGAACAAAATATTATAGCTGATTGGCGTTACACCGATTATTGTAATATGATGGAAGATTGATTGTTATATGAAACGACTTTTGTTATTTTTGCTCCTGTTGCCTTTGGCGCTTGTCGCGCAACATGATATGTCCGATTGTATTGTAGTGTCAGATGTGGTACTGAAAGGCAATGGCGTAACAAAAGATCAGATAGTTTTAAGAGAACTGACTTTTTCCGTTGGCGATACTCTTACAGTGTCGCAATGGGAGGAGGAAAAGAAAATCAGTCATGAAAATATCTTGAATACTACATTGTTCAATTTCGTGACTTTTGAAGAAAAAAACGACCCCGCAAATGAAAATGGCGTAATCCTGCAAATAGACGTTACGGAAAGATGGTATCTTTGGGTTTATCCTTATATCGCTTATTCCGACCGAAATCTTAATGCATGGTATGAAGCAGATGACATCACTCGTTTCAGTTATGGCCTTGAGATGAAGTATAAGAACTTCCTTGGCATGAAACATGATTTGAATTTTACTTTAATTTCTGGCTATAATCAGAATTATGCATTGTCGTATGATATTCCTTATATAAATGACAGACAAGGCCTTGGAGTAGAGGTGGGCGTGGGCTACAAAAGAGATAAAGAAGTGTCCTATTTGACGGAAAACAATAAAACTCTTTATTTCAATGGCGATGACCAATTCGCTCGTCAATCGGCCTATGTTTTCCTTGAGCCTCATTATCGCTTCGGACACCGTAACAAGTTTTTCTTGAATGTAAGTTACAATAATACTTTGTATCACGATTCTTTGCCATCTTTGAATAATGATTTCGCTAATGATGAAGGAACTCGTTTTCAATATTTTGCGTTATCAGCTACGTTTAAAAACGATTATCGTGATGAGCAAAATTATCCTTTGGACGGCCATTATTTTGAGTTGCTTGTCGAAAAGTTCGGACTGGGTGTTTTTGAGACAAGTCCCGATGTCTTGTACGGAAAAATTACAGCTGACTGGTATAAGCCGATAAAAGGTCGTTGGTATTGGGCTTCAAATCTTACGTTGAAAATGTCTGACGATACCGATGCTCCTTATTTCTTCAATCAGGGCTTGGGATATAAAAACGATTATGTGAGGACGTATGAATTATATGTTATCGATGCTATGAATTTCGCATTGATAAAGAATAACTTGAAGTATGCTATCTTAAATCCCGTGACACGATATTTGCCTTTGATAAAGAATGATAAATTCGGAAAAATCCACTTCGCTTTATATGCAAACCTTTTCTTCGATTGTGCATATTCGTGGAAAATGCCAGAAAATAATACATCATTTTTGGATAATAAATTCATTTTTGGAACGGGAATTGGATTGGATTTCGTTACATATTACGACAAGGTGCTTCGCCTTGAATATGGAATAAATGATATGGGAGAAACAGGTTTGTTTATACATTTTGTTGCCCCGATTTAATGTTTTAAAAAAAAGAAAAGTCATGAAAATTGCATTATACGGAAAAGCTTTCGGTTCTGATTATGACGAACTTATGCGTGATATCTTACGTCTTCTGAGAGAATCTGAAGTTGATATAATGGTTTATGAACCATTTTGGAATGATATTAAGCATTGTTTCGATGATTCGTATAAATTTACTTTTTTTAAAACGTCGGAAGATATTAAGAATCAAATTGATGTGATGTTTTCGTTCGGTGGCGACGGCACTATTTTGGATTCGGTTCCTTTGATAAAAGATAGTGGAATCCCTGTGCTTGGAATCAATACTGGAACGCTTGGTTTTTTGGCGAGCGTCTCTCCGCAAGAGTCGGCCGAGGCTGTGAAAAATATCATCGAAGGAAAATTCGATATCGAAAAACGTTCTTTAATACAAATAAATGATTCTGAGAATATTTTCGGCGGAATAAATTACGCCTTGAATGAAATCAGTATTTGCCGTAAAGATAATGGTTCTCTGATAGTTGTGGAAGTATATATCGACGATATGCTCTTGAATACATATTGGGCTGATGGGATAATTCTGGCAACGCCGACAGGCTCTACGGCTTATTCGATGAGCGTAGGCGGACCAATCATGACGCCTAATGCCGACAGCTTTTTGATAACTCCTATTGCTGCGCACAATTTAAGCGTGCGTCCTGTCGTTATTCCCGACACAAGCAGGGTCAAGGTAAAAGTTGGTGGAAGATGTGATGCATTCGCTCTCGGATTGGATTCTCGTATTGTGTTGGCCGACAAGTCTATGGATATTGAAATCAGAAAAACAGACTTCACTTTTAACATGGTGAAAATGCCAGATAAAAACTTTTTCGAGACAATAAGAAAGAAATTGCTTTGGGGAAATGATTTGAGAAATTAATTTCTTAATAAATATAATAAATTAACAAATTTATCGTAATTTTGTAGGTTCATGAAGAATCGTTTTTTAAGTGTTGAAAAATAAAGGGGAAAGTGAATATATTGATGAAAAATAAAAGTTTTTTAACGATAATTTTCTTGTTGGCATTTTTATGCGCAATGTCGCAAAAGTCTAAAGCTCAGATAGTTGAGGTGGGAGCTTCCGCAGACTTGTCATATTACATAGGAGATATAAATCCAGGTGGACATTTCCGTCAGTCAGATGTGAATTTTGGTGCAGTCGTGAGATATTATGATAATTTACGTTGGGCTTTCAGATTGCAGTATTCAAATATGAACTTGCATGCAGATGATGCAACGATGAATTTTAGACCAGAACGTGGCTTGAATTTCAAGACTAAAGTTAATGATGTCGCATTATTGGCCGAATTTAATTTCTTTGACTATTGGACAGGCAGCAAACGTGATTATATAACGCCTTATATCTTTGCTGGTATTTCTGTATTTAATTTTAATCCTTGCGCTTATGACGGAACGGAATTGCAACCTTTGAATACAGAAGGTAATTTTGAAATGAATGATAATGGAGGATATATTTTAGATGAAGAAGGTAATAAAATACCGGATAATTATGACTTATGGAGTGTTTCTATTCCTTTTGGTGTCGGCGTAAAATATAGTGTGTCAAGTAGATTAGGAATGACATTGGAATGGAGAATACATAAGACTTTCACGGATTATATTGATGATGTGAGTGGATTATATCCAAATCCAGAAGATTTTAAAGAAGGGGAATATCATTCTTCATACGTTGATCCAACAGGAAATTACAAGCCTGGAATGCAGAGAGGCAATGGAGCTGGAAATGGATCTAAAAATTTTGGATATAATAATGATTGGTTTGGAACATTAGAATTTTCAATAGTTTACAGATTTAATCTTCCAAAAAGAGAAGTTTGTCATTCAGGAATAAAAATATGATTCATGACGATGAATAGTATAAAAGAAAAAATAAATATAGAGAGACTGCCTCAACATATCGCCATTATCATGGATGGTAATGGACGTTGGGCAAAAGAACAAGGTAAGTTGAGAGTCTTCGGACATCAAAATGGTGTCGGCGCAGTCCGCGCTGCATCAGAGGCTTGTGCAGAACTTGGAGTGAAATATCTTACCTTATACGCATTCTCTACCGAAAACTGGAACCGTTCTCAATTTGAAGTCGATGCTCTTATGAAATTGTTGTCAAAGACAATGTCGGAAGAACTTAAAACTTTGAACAATAATAATATACGTCTTAACGCTATAGGCGATTTGGAAAGACTTCCAAAAAGCAATTATGAAGCCTTGATGAAAACCATCGAAGAAACTAAAAACAACGACAGAATGACTTTGACGCTCTGTCTTAGCTATTCTGGCAGATGGGAAATTGCACAGGCTGCAAAGAAAATAGCTGAAAAAGTGAAATCGGGCGAACTCAGTATTGAACAAATTGACGAGAAATGTTTTTCTAATTTTTTGAGCACTAATGATATGCCTGACCCAGAATTGCTGATAAGAACAAGCGGCGAAGAAAGAATAAGTAATTTCTTGTTATGGCAACTCGCATATTCTGAATTTTATTTTACAGAAAAATTCTGGCCTGACTTCGGCAAAGAAGATTTGTATGAGGCTATCGTCGATTATCAAAATCGTGAACGTAGATTTGGTAAAACAAGTGAACAATTAAAAGAGAATAAATAATGATGTATAAATATATAAACAAATTATTACTCGCATTATGTTTGTTTGTGGCATTCGGCATCAACGTCAATGCTCAGATTCAAGTGGGTAATGATATGTCAGATATTGATTATTCCCTGCCTCGAGAATATGAAATAGGCGGTATTACAGTAACAGGAGTTAAATATTTAGATCCTCAGGTTCTCGTGATGATATCGGGACTTCAGCCTGGTGAGACGATAGATGTGCCTGGCGATAAAATCACTAATGCAATAAGAAAATTGTGGGAACAAGGCTTGTTTGAAGATGTGTCTATCACATGTACAACCAAAATCGGAAAAAAAATATTCCTCAATATCGACCTGAAAGAACGTCCTCGTATCTCTAAATTCTCTTTTAAAGGCGTTAAAAAATCTGAAGCAGAAGAGCTTAGAAAGAAAATTAACCTCACACGAGGCGACGTGGCAACAGAACATACTTATACCAAAACAAGAAGAATCATCGAAGATTATTATTATGATAAAGGATTCCATAATGTAGCGGTGGATGTTAAAGCTGAAAATGACACTACTCGCGACAATTATGTAAACTTAATTCTTGATATAGACAAAGGCCCTAAAGTACGTATCTCGGAAATCGTTATTAGCGGCAATGAAGAAATAACAGACAATCAGTTGCGTAAGGCGATGAAAGAGACAAAGGTGAAAGGTAATTTCGACCCTCTCGACCCTCTCGCTCCAACAGTGATAGACGCTACATGGGATTTTGTTAGACTAAAACCAAAAGAAGGTTTGACAAAAATCACTGATTATTTCTTTGATAACTATCGTCTTCGTATCTTCAAAGCCTCTAAATATCTTGAAAAGAATTTCGAAGATGACAAATTGAATATCATAGCTAAATATAACCAGAATGGCTATCGCGACGCTCGCATCATAAGCGATTCCGTTTATAGAATAGACGAGAAAAATCTCGGTATAGCAATTAATATTGACGAAGGAAACAAATATTATTTCCGTGATATCAACTGGGTTGGTAATACCAAATATGATACTACACTTCTCAACAAAGTGCTTGGAATTCACAAGGGTGACGTTTATAACAAGGAATTGCTCCAAACTAACCTGCAATATAACGAAGGCGGTTATGACATCAGTTCTTTATATATGGACGATGGCTATCTTTTCTTCCAAGTAAATCCTATTGAAGTTAGAGTGGAAAATGATTCCATAGATTTGGAAATCAGAATGTATGAAGGTGACCAGGCAACAATAGGAAAAGTGTCTGTCAAAGGTAACACAAAGACAAACGACCATGTCGTGATTCGTGAGATGTACACAAAACCAGGCCAGCTCTTCAGCAGAAGCGATGTCATCAGAACAACAAGAGAACTCGCAGCGTTAGGTTATTTTAACGCGGAGACATTGAATCCTGACATACAGCCTGACCCGACAGACGGAACAGTGGATGTCGAATACGTCGTGGAAGAGACAAGTTCAGACCAGATAGAACTTTCTGCAGGCTGGGGCTATGGTAGCCTTATCCTTACACTCGGCTTGACACTCAATAACTTCTCATTTAAAAATATGTTCAACAAAAACGCTTGGACTCCAATACCAGGCGGTGACGGTCAAAAACTTTCTTTGAGAGTGCAGACATACGGAACACAATATCTCTACTACGGCCTTTCTTTCACAGAACCTTGGCTCGGTGGAAAGAAACCTAATTCATTCACGTCTTCATTATATCATTCTACATATTCTACTGGCTTCGAAAGAGAAAGTGAAAATTATGGAACATTTAAAACAACAGGTCTCTCTTTCGGACTCGGTAAACGCTTGTCATGGCCTGATGATTATTTTACAATCTATCACGGAATCAACCTGATGCGCTATAAGTTAAATAACTACTCATCTATTTTTAATTTCGGTACAGGTAATGGATATTTCAACGTCATAAGTTATAACGTGAGCGTCGGACGTAACTCCGTAAGCCAGCCTATTTATCCTCGTTATGGCTCTGAATTGGTACTTTCACTTGAATTGACACCTCCTTATTCAGCATTCTCAGACAAAGACTATGAAGAACTTTATCCTGGAAATGAAAATAGAGCTGAAAGAGAAGATATGATGTACCGTTGGGTAGAGTTCCATAAATGGAAATTTAAACTTGCATGGTACACAGAACTTTACGATAAACTCGTTCTTATGACAAGAGTACGTTTCGGATTCCTCGGATGCTATAATCAAGATATTGGAATCACTCCGTTCCAAAGATTCTATCTCGGTGGCGACGGCTTGTCTAACTATAACTTCGACGGTAGAGAAATCATCGGTATGCGTGGTTATGGAAACGAAAAACTTACACCTTTTTATTATGTTGATGAAAACTTCGGCGGTAACATATTTACTAAATACACAATGGAGTTGAGATATCCGCTTTCTCTTAACCCAACAGCTACAATTTATGCTCTTGGATTCGTGGAAGCAGGTAACGACTGGTTCGGAGTTCAAAACTTCAATCCTTTCGATGTCTATCGTTCGGCAGGTCTCGGCCTCCGCATATACTTGCCAATGTTCGGTATGCTCGGCATCGACTGGGGCTATGGCTTCGATGATATTCCAGGCATAAGCGGCGCTAACAAGAGCCAGTTCCACTTCTCAATCGGAGGCTCAATTGATTAATGCATAATTCATAATGAACAATTAGCAAATAATAATGTATAACAATTAAAAATGCTTAAAATATGAAAACAAAAACATCTATCTTATTATTGGCATTTATGATGCTCGTAGGAATGGCATCTGTCAATGCTCAACAAAATCAACGAATTGCTTACGTCGATTCTGATTATATCTTGGAAAATATTCCTGAATACGGCGATGCACAGGAAGAGATTAATCAGCTGTCAAAAAAATGGGAAAAAGAAATTACAAAACTTTTCCAAGAAGCTCAAGAAATGGATAGAGAATATCAATCAGAATCTGTACTTCTCTCAGAAGACCAAAAAAGAAAGAAAAAAGATGCCATAACAGCAAAACGTCAAGAAGCTGAAGCTCTTAGAATGCAATACTACGGACCAGAAGGTGAGTTATATACAAAACGTGCCGAACTCGTCCAGCCAATTCAAGAAAAAGTGTATAACGCTATAAATCAAATAGCTCTTACTAAAAACTACGCTTTCGTCTTCGATAAAGCTTCAGGAACAACAATGCTCTACTGTAATGAGAAAAATGATATTAGCGACGACGTGCTCGATGAAATCGGCAATGTAATGCAAACCGTCCGTCGTGAAGACAGAAAAAAAGGCGGCAGATAATAATAGTTGCATAAGATTTTTTTTGTGAGTTAAAGCTAAATTATGTATTTTTGCAAAAAAGAAAATTGAATAATAAAAAATTATAGAAATGAAAAAATTAGTTAAATTATTTTTCGCTGTTGTATTTACAGTAGGTGTTGCTTTTGGCGCTAACGCTCAATCAGTTAAAATCGGTCACGTTGATTCAGGTTCTATCTTGCAAATCATGCCTGAAACAGCTAAAGTTGAACAAGACCTCCAAACATACGCTGCTGAATTGCAAGCTGAATTGCAAGCTATGGCTGCTGAATACCAAAACAAACTTCAAGACTATCAAGCTAACCAAGCAACATTGTCAAACTTAATCCGTCAATCAAAAGAAAAAGAAATAATTGACCTCGAAACAAGAATCCAAGAATTCCAAGCAAGCGCTGATATGGCTTTGCAAAGCAAACAAGTTGAATTGTTGAACCCAATCATTGAAAAAGTTCAAAACGCTGTCAACGCTGTAGGTCAAGAAAAAGGATTTACTTACATTTTGGACAAAACAGCTGGCGTTGTCGTTTATATCGGCGAAAATGCAATAGATATTACTTCAGATGTTAAAGCAAAATTAGGTTTATAATTAGATTAAAGACAAAAGACTAAAGATAAAAGGCTAAAGGTTATTCTTAGCCTTTTTTTTATTAATTATATGAAAAAAATCCTATCTTTGTCATATCTTTTACTAACTAAAATTTAATACTATGAAAAGAAATTTACTTATTATGATGTGCTGCATCTTTGGTTTGATGATGGCAGCAAAAGCACAGAAAACAACTTTCTTTTATGATTTCAACGACAATTCTTTCAATGGTTGGGTAGGTTACGATGGCGATGGCGACGGATATCAATGGGAGTTGCATAATTCAACGGTGTCAGGCGGCATGAATGGAACTTACGGCGTATATTCTTCATGCTATAACAATGGAGAATTGACTCCGGAAAATTATCTTTATACTGAAGAAACATATTTGATTACAGAAACATCAAAGTTGCATTTTTACCATTGTCAGTCAGACTTGGTTTATTTTGCTGAGAAATTTGGTGTGATTATATCAGAAGACGGTATAAATTTCATGGTGGTATGGAACACTACATACACAGAGCCACAGGCCGACGGCAAATGGGGCGAAGAATTTATCGACCTCAGCGAATTCGCTGGAAAGAATATGTATATCGGATTTCTCCATTATGATTGTAACGGTGCCACAGCCAACGGCATAAGAGTCGATAATGTAGAATTGATGTCGGATGGCGTTTCTATTGCAGAAAACACAGTTTCTTTTGATGTTTATCCAAATCCAGTGGAAAACCGACTCGTTATTTCAAGCGATGATAAAATTGAAAAGGTGAGTGTTGTTGCAATGAACGGCGTTGTTGTTTATGAAGGCGTTTATAATAATGATGGAATTGATGTTTCTGAATTGAATGCAGGTGTTTATTTTGTTAATGTTGAAAAAGTAAACGAAGTTATAACAAGACGTTTTATTAAGAAATAATTGTTAAAATTAGATTTTTTCATGAATGAGGCGCAGTGTCACATTGCGTCTCTTTTTTTTGACTTATGAGTTTTGAAAATAAAAAATAAAATTTTATTTTTGCAACCGTTAAAAAATGAAAATGTCAGGTTTATTTCTTAATAACAAAATTGGAATTCTGAATATAGGTTGTTCTTGTAATGACTTGACATTTAATATTATCACCCCCACCATTGGACTAAAATTATATAAAACCAAAATTTATTTTCCAAAAGTTTTCTTTAACAAATTTTTGCAAAGTGTGTCGTCATGCTTTGTGGCTTCCTATTGTATGTATGAATTTAATTAAAAATAAAATGAAAAAGAAATTGACTTTGTTAATGTTTTTGATGAGCATGGGCTTGTTTTTATCGCCAATGTTAAAAGCACAGACTGATGCCTATTTCTCAAATTACTCAGCACAAAGGACAGAACAACCAGGTTTGACATTTAATGTCTTTTCCGGTGGAGCAAATCAAGAAGGTCTGGCTTTTAATGGATTCAGTGAAAAAGAAAATGTTCCTGTAGGAAATGGAATATTTTTGATGACGACATCAGGTTTATTATATTTGATTACAAAAAGAAGAAAGGAAGATTGATAATGAAAAAATTATTTACAATTTTAATGGCATTGGTAGTCTTAGGCTTTACACAATGCAAGCCAACTCCAGAAGGTGGCGACGGTAATGTTACAAGAACTATTAAGGTGACATGCGAAATTCCTATTAACGGTAGCCGTTCTGATTTTACTAATTTATTGACAAATGGTAATGTTAATTGGAGTCAAGGAACTGAATATGTTTATTTGGCAATACATGGTGAAAATCCGCAAATAATACAGTTGCACGCACATGCTAATGGTACACCTTCTGTCTTGAAGTTTGAAGGCGAAGTGACTGAAGGTCTCATCGAGTCTGGAGTTGCATACGATATATGGTATTTCGGCGACTCACATAAAACCGCTAATTCTTATTATGAAATAGCTGACGATGCTACAAGTTTGTCAGGAAGTATTGCTGAACAAAGTGGTCGCCTCGAAGATTTAGGTGATTGTCATATTGCTACAACAAAGGTTGTTCCTATATTAACAGAAGAAGAAGGAGAAATTAAATTGAGACTTACTGGAGCTATGGACAATCAGATAGCTATATTATTATTGGATTTGGAAAACGTCGACCAATTGTATGGCGACGCTATCATAGGTACAGAATATTCATTGGTATATAATGATGAAAGAGAAAGATATGAGTTGAATATTGAAGAAGATCAAGAAGCCAAAATTTCTGTCGTGGGAGAACAAGATGTAAATGATGGAAAGTCATACATAGTGTTATTCCCTAATGCTAAGGAAAATGCAGAGATAAGATATAAAGAAGACCACAAAGTTTACGAGTGTATCATATATGGCGAGATAGAACCAAATAACATCTATTATAATACGGCTTTAGATGGCGTAACTATGGAGGCTTTGAAATGGTCTGAAGTGTCAAGCGGTGACGTGGATCATGGTAACCATGTGCATCACTATGTTGACTTAGGTTTGCCATCAGGTACATTGTGGGCAACTCGTAACGTTGATGCAGACACTATTTATGAATATGGTGGCTATTACTCATGGGGTGAAATTGAGGAGAAAGCTACTTATACTCAAGCAAATTGTACTACAAATGATGTAGTGCTCAAAGATATTGCTGGTACAGATTATGACGTTGCTACAAAAAAATGGGGTAGCGAATGGAAAATGCCAACAGATGCAGAACAAAATGAATTGTATAGTTATTGTCGAATGGAAATTGTAAAAATGCCAACTCCTGTAACGGAAGATACTCCAAATGGATTTGTTTTGGGGTATATGTTTACATCAACAATTAATGGAAATCACATTTTCTTGCCTGCAGCTGGTTATCGTGACGGAGAACAATATTATGATGAAAATACTGAAGAACCAAACCCAATTCCAGAAGGAGGTCTTTATAGAGTTAATGAATATGGACATTATTTGAGTTCAACATCTTGTTCTGGTTGGAATACTGGTGCAGAATTACTTCATTTTGAGATAAATTCAGTAGGTGGTGGTTATGTGACAGCAAATTATTCAGCTTATCGCTATTACGGTTGTTCAGTGCGCCCAGTCTTGGCGAAGAAGAAAAATGAGCTTTAACCAAACCAAAATGATTCAAATTAAGGCGGAGGAGAATAATTAAATATAAGACATCACTTTTCACGGTGATGTCTTTTTTTGTGTGAGTCAATTGTTTTGTGCCTATAGTTTATAGCTCACAGCAAAAAAAACTTGTAGTCTCGTAGTCTTGTTGACTTGTAGACTTTTTTTATTATCTTTGTACGTTTTAATAAAAATTTACAAATGGCTCAGAAACCTTCAATACCGAAAGGAACACGTGACTTCTTGCCTGAAGTCATGGTCCGTCGTAATTATATTTTCGATACTATAAAAACCGTTTTTAAACGTTTTGGTTTTCAACCTATTGAGACTCCATCTATGGAGAATCTCTCAACTTTGCTCGGCAAATACGGCGAAGAAGGCGATAAACTTTTGTTTAGAATATTAAACTCTGGCGACTTCATGTCGGGCGTGCAACAGAATGGCGAAGTTCTGCAGGCAGAGAAAATAGCAGGCAAGATTTGCGAAAAAGGTCTTCGTTATGACCTTACCGTGCCTTTCGCTCGTTTCGTGGTGCAATATCGTGACCAGATTTCTTTCCCTTTCCGCCGTTACCAGATACAACCAGTATGGCGTGCCGACCGTCCGCAGAAAGGTCGTTACCGTGAGTTCTATCAATGCGATGTCGATATCGTAGGAAGCAACTCAATCCTCAACGAAGCAGAACTCGTGCAGATAGTCGATGAAGTGTTCAACGCTTTGAAGATTAACGTAGTCTTAAAGATTAACAATAGAAAAGTCCTTGCTGGTATAGCAGAATATATAGGCAAACCAGACGCTTTGGTTGATATAACTGTCGCTATCGACAAACTTGATAAAATCGGTATCGACGCTGTTAATGCCGAACTCGCACAGAAAGGTTTGGATGCTGAAGCGATAGAAAAGTTACAACCTATACTCTTCATGAAAGGTAACGCTCGCGAGAAATTCGCTCAATTAAAATCGCTGATGAGCGGCATTGAAGTAGGAGAGAAGGGTATCGAAGAACTTGAGACATTATTCGATTATATCGACGATATGAATGTAGGCATCGAATATGAACTCGACCTCACTCTCGCTCGCGGCTTGAATTATTATACAGGAGCTATCTTTGAAGTGAAGGCAAAAGACGTGGCGATGGGCAGCATCTCAGGCGGCGGCCGCTACGACAACCTTACTGGCATCTTCGGACTTCAAGGCGTCTCTGGCGTCGGTATCAGTTTCGGCGCTGACCGTATCTATGACGTGCTCACAGAGTTGAACCTTTTCCCAGAAAAGAACGGCGACATCACTGAAGTTATATTCCTTAACTTTGGTCCAAAAGAAGAACGTTATTGCTTGCCTTATCTTCAACAACTTAGAAGAAACGGTGTCAACGCAGAAATATATCCTGACTCGGCAAAAATCCAGAAACAGATGAAATATGCCGACCAAAGAAATATTCCTGTAGTCATCATGGCAGGTGAAGACGAGATGAACAACAAATGTTTCACAGTCAAATTCATGAAAGAAGGACGTCAGGAAAAAATAGAAGCAGAAAAATTGTTAGATATAATTAGATGTTAAATATTGCGTAGAGACACGCGGACGTGTGTCTTATAAAAATGAAAATAATCAAATAAAACAAAATAATATCACAAATGAATACACATTATATTTCAGCAGAAACATTAACATTTGAAAGAGTTAATGAAATTATCACAAAAGGTTATAAACTCGCTTTGTCAGAAGACGCTAAGGCTCGTATTCAAAAATGCCGCGACTATTTAGACAAGAAAATGGAGACACAGACAACTCCAATCTATGGTATCACAACAGGTTTCGGTTCATTGTGCAACCACAACATCTCTAAAGAAGACCTCAGCACTCTTCAAAAGAACTTAGTGATGTCACATGCTTGCGGTACAGGCGAATTCGTTCCAAAAGAAATCATCCGTATCATGATTTTATTGAAAGTTCAAAGCCTTTCATACGGTAACTCTGGCGTTCAAGTAGTTACAGTACAACGTCTTATAGATTTCTTCAACAACGATGTTCTTCCAGTAGTTTACAACCAAGGCTCACTCGGCGCATCAGGCGACTTAGCTCCATTGGCAAACTTGATGTTACCTTTGCTCGGTTTAGGTGAAGTACATTACAAAGGCGAAATCGTTCCTGCTGAAGTAGTTATGAAAGAATTCGGTTGGGAACCTATCACACTCCAATCTAAAGAAGGTTTGGCACTCCTCAACGGTACACAGTTCATGAGCTCATACGGTACTTACGTATTACTCAAGGCTTTCCGTCTCTCATACCTTGCCGACCTTATCGGTGCTGTTTCATTAGACGCTTTCGACGGCCGTATCGAGCCATTCTTCGACCAAGTACACCAAATCCGTCATCATGAAGGACAAATCAAGACAGCTGAAAGATTCCGTAACTTATTAAAAGGCAGCGAATTGATAGCTCGTGAAAAGAAACACGTACAAGATCCTTATTCATTCCGTTGCATCCCACAAGTACACGGCGCATCAAAAGATGCTATCAAATATGTAGCTTCAGTCTTCATGAATGAAATCAATGCTGTTACCGACAACCCAACAATATTCCCAGATGAAGATTTAGTTATCTCAGCAGGTAACTTCCACGGTCAGCCTCTCGCTATCACATTGGATTTCTTAGCAATAGCAATGGCAGAACTCGGCAATATCAGCGAAAGAAGAGTTTACCAACTTATTGGTGGCAAACGTGAACTTCCTTCATTCTTGGTAGCAGAACCAGGTCTCAACTCAGGTTTCATGATTCCACAATACGCAGCAGCATCAATCGTAAGCCAAAGCAAACAACTCTGTGCTCCAGCATCTGTTGACAGCATCGAATCATCACAAGGTCAAGAAGACCACGTAAGTATGGGCGCTAACGCAGCAACAAAAGCATTACGCGTAGCTGACAATTTGGAAAGAGTACTCGCTATCGAGTTGTTCAACGCAGCTCAAGCTTTAGACTTCAGAAGACCATTGAAATCATCAGAAGCTATCGAAGCATTCGTAGCAGAATATCGCAAACACGTTGAATTCGTAAAGACTGACAAAGTTATGTACACAGAAATAGCTAAGTCAGTGAACTTTTTACAACAATACGAAGTTGAGTTATAATTAGGAGTTAGGAGTTAGGAGTTGAGAGGCTTTGCCTTTCAATTCCTTGCTAACTCAGTTCAAAAATTAATAATATAAACAAAGACTTTAGCCATTGTCCTTTAGTCATTAGCCAATAATAGCATGGAATATCAAGAAGATTACAATATAGAAGAAGAACCAGCCAAAAGACCGGAAATGTTAACGGTAATATGTATTTTATCGTTTATCAATGCTGTTTATAATGGCATATCCAATTTTATTTCTTTTGCATTTTACGATAAGTTTCAGAATATCTTTGAGCAGATGAGAAATGGCGAGGGTATGTTTGAAGAAATGGCAGAGCAGATGGGTGACAGTTTTGAAACTATAGCGGATGCGTCAGCATTGGCGTTCTCGGTAGGAAGAGGCTACTATTTAATAGAGATGCTTCTTTTCATCGCTTCATTCATCGGTGTATTGATGATGTGGCGTCTGCAGAAAAAAGGCTTCCATGTCTATGCAATCTCTCAGATTTTGATGCTCATCGTAACATCAATCTTTGTTGTTAGCAAAATTGGAGGCGGATTCCCTGTTGGTCCAATCTTGTGGACAGTCATGTTCGTGATGATGTATTTCTCACATTATAAAAAAGTTATGAAATAATTATGAAGAAGCAAGAATTACCGGATATTTTTATTAGAGGAAGAAAGCTGACTTTGGGTGTTAAATTAGTCGGAACTTTCGCTATTACATTTTATTCCGTGTATTTTTTTCTTCTTACTGTTTTCGGTTTTTTCTACAGAAGTGTCTATGACCCAGCATATTCCGAAGAGTCATTGTTCAAGTCTATGTTCATGTCAGGGATATTATGGTTTATAGTGGGAATGATGGTGGTAAGCCTAATTCTGCTCTTCAGACGAAAACGTTACGGGAAATATTTGTTTATGGCATTTACTATAATACTTCTTGTATATCAGCTTTTTACATCTAATGACCATGTGTGGTTGATATATTTTATTGAAGTTATGATTGTGATTGTCATGGCACCTTTAAAAGTGTTTGTTACATTAAATAAAAAGATAAAGGAAGAAGTGACTGACATATCTAATGTTGAAGAATAAAAATTAAAAACAAAATAAAGATGATTAATATTACAATAGCCGGCGATTTGGGAAGTGGAAAAAGTACTGTCGCAAATCATTTGATAAATAATATAAACTATAGAATAGAATCAGCAGGATTGATTTTCAGAAGATTGGCTGAGCAACACGGAATGTCGGCAAAGGAATTTAATCAGTTTATAGAATCAAATCCGAAATACGACAATATGGTTGACGACACCATCAAGGAGATGGGTGAGAAAGAAGAAAACATAATTTTCGACTCACGTCTCGCTTGGTATTTCGTGCCTAAATCATTCAAGATTTATATGTATGTAGATGTTGATACTGCAACAGAACGTATCTTCAACGACAAAGGACGCGTCAGTGAGTCATATTCCGATATGGCGACAGCCAAGAAAGAAATCATCGAGAGAAGAGAAAGCGAAGTGTTGAGATACAAGACTTTCTATAATATTGATATTAACAACTACAGCAATTACGATTTCATCATCGACACAAGTCACGCTACAAAAGACGAAGTGAATGAAGCAGTTTTAAGTAATTTCAAGGCTTTTGAACAAGGCAAGGAATATGATAAGATTTTGCTTTCACCAAGGAATCTCATCATTGAAACTGAAACAGACGATGCTTCAGAAAATATTGAAATAGAAAAGAGAGATGGCAAGTTCTATGTCGTCAAAGGATTCTCTAAAGTAAAAAATGCCTTGCAAGAAGGAAAGAACCTTGTGGCAGTGAAGAAGATGGTTGAATGAGAAGACAATAAGACTACAAGACAACAAGTTATAAGACGAAACTCAAAACCTCAGAATTTCAGAAATTTTGAGGTTTTTTTGTATGCAAACCTGAAATTAATAGGATTTTTTTATTATTTTTGTTGGAGATAAGAAAATACTTTCTATATTTGCAAGCACAAAGGTTCCTGCGTCCGCAGGTCATTTTATCAAGAAGTTTTTATATTTATTTGCTTTTAGGCTTTTGGGTTGTTTTTTTGCTATGAGCTATAAGCGGTGAGCCCTGTAAGGGCGAAACAGATATAGCGTAAGGCATCGCCTTATGAATAAAGAATCATAGTGTATTAAAAAAAACACCAATTCCATCGCCTATGCGTTAGGGATTGAAGCGGCATCCTTTTGGAGTGGAGGTGTAGACGGATAACGGGGACGGAATTTGGAGGCGGAGGCGGATTTTGGAAGCGAGAATGTAACGAAACGGAAAAAGATATAGCGGAAAGCCCGACGGCGTAGCCGGAACGCCCTGAAGTGGACGAAAAGTTTAAAAAGAAATGTAGTAAATCTCATTGACATTAGAAAAATTATTAACCTATTAAAAATTAAGAAAAATGAAAAATTTAAATATTAATATCGAAAACGTAGAACAAACTTTAAACGAAGTAAAAGAAGGCATTATGAACAACACAATGACCAAGGAACAGGCGGAACTTTTAATCAAAAAATGCGACATTCTTATCAAGAAGAACAAGAAAAACCAAGAGATGGCACAAAATAATGCTGTTGAAAAAGGAACAACAGGACCAAAAGAATCTTCACAAGAAGAAAATGCAGAAGAGGAATGTTACGCGCCTTTTAATGAAGAACTTATTGATACATTATTTGTCAGAGAAGAAAGAGAAGGCAGTGGAGTTCGCGGTACTGTGGAAAGCTGGTTCTGCATTGACTTGGAAGAATGGGAAGACGGCGTTTATATGCAAAACGATTGTGGTGAAAACATCTATTTCTTTGATGAAAAAGACATGTTGGTAGGTGTTGCCGAGTACCGCTATTGGACAGGAAGCTGCGAGAAGTTAGAAAAGAATCTCGATAGATTATATCAGGCACGTGATGGTTATTGGTACGACCGTCGTACAGACTGTAAAATCAAGATATGCCAGACACGCAAAGGACTTTGGTTTGTGATTGCCTGTGTTGACGACTACGACAGATACAGAAATGCTATCAGAGATTTTGAAAATAGTTTGATGTAATTAGTTAGGAGTGTGATTGGTGTCAATGTCGGAGAATTTTTTGTTAAGACTATCAAAAATAGTATTTGCTTTATCAATATGAAGTTTAATGCTATTAAACGTTATTTGATGTTGTCGTATAAGGTCGCTATTTGACTTGCAATCTGCATGAATTGTCTTTTTCTCAATTTGTTCTATACGTTTAGGAAGATTTTGTTCTTTGATTTTATCAATATTCTCTCTATTAATCTCGCATGCTGCATGAATTGTCTTCTTCTCAATTTGTTCAATACGTTGAGGGAGATTTTGCTCTTTGATTTTTTCAATACTCTCTCTATTAACATCGCAATTGGCGTTGGAAGTCTTTTTTTCAATCTCTTCCATACGTTGCGATGCTTTCCCAAGACCAAATGCTTTGCAAAGCATAAACCAAACACCGCCGAGAATAGTAGCGATACTTCCTATGATAATTCCAACTAGTTCGATTATATTAATGTTATATTCCATATATTTTTAGCTTTTGATTGTTGCAAAGATATAAATATTTTTAATATAAATTCATTGTTACACAATATTTTATGGTTAAAAAACATTAACAATATGTTTTCATTAATAGTATCTATTAATATTAATTAAATTAATGTTTTTTTTGTTTTTTGTCAAAAAATATCTTGAAAATTCGATGAAGTTATCAACAAAATAATTGTGTGAAAGTGAAAATTATAGGCTGGTAATTGCTATTATAAAAGCATATTCAAGAGCTATTTCTTTTATTCCTTCAAAACGGCCGGAGGCTCCTCCATGTCCGAAATCCATATTGGTTTTCAGATATAAAGGATTGTTGTCGGTTTTCAACTCACGCAGTTTAGCTACCCATTTGGCAGGCTCCCAGTATTGCACCTGACTGTCGTGCAGCCCTGTTGTGACGAGCATCGCTGGATAATCTTTTCTTTCCACGTTGTCGTATGGGGAATATGACATCATATAGTCGTAATATTCTTTTTCGTTAGGATTGCCCCACTCATCGTATTCGCCTGTTGTGAGAGGAATCGTATCATCGAGCATTGTTGTTACCACATCTACGAAAGGCACTTGTGCTATTATGCCTTTCCACATTTCAGGAGCCATGTTAGCTACAGCACCTACGAGAAGGCCGCCAGCGCTGCCGCCCATAGCAAACATTTTTTCATTGGCGGTAAAGCCTTTTTCAACAAGATATTTGCCGCAATAAATAAAATCGAGGAAAGTGTTTTTCTTCTTCAGCAGTTTGCCGTCTTCATACCATTGACGTCCCATTTCCTCGCCGCCTCTGATATGAGCGACGGCCCATACAAAACCTCTGTCCAAGAGCGATAGACGTGCTGTTGAGAAATATGCGTCCATGCTGCTTCCATACGAACCGTAACCATATAAAACCAAAGGATTGTCGCCATCTTTCTTCATGTCTTTTTTATACACTAAGGAAATAGGAACCATAACGCCATCGTGCGAAGGAGCATAGTGACGTTCAGTCACATAATCATCAGGATTGTATCCGCCGATGATTTCTTGGCGTTTCAAGAGAGTCGCCTCACGTTTTATCATGTCATATTCATAAAGAGAAGCTGGCGTAGTCATTGAATTGTAACCATATCTCAAAAGATGCGAATTGAAATCAGGATTAGCGGAAGAATAAGCTGTATATGTAGGCTCGCCGAAGTCGATGTAATAATCCGTTGTTCCGTCCCAGGTCCTTACTCTTAGTTTTATCAGTCCTTCCTTACGTTCTTCAATGACCAAAAAATCGGAGAATAGGTCGAAGTCTTCGATTAAGACATCATCGCGGTGTGCAAGTAATTCCACCCAGTTTTCTTTTTCTGTCCTGTCGACAGGAGTCATCATAATCTTGAAGTTCTTCGCTCCGTTGTCGTTTGTCAAGATATAAAAATCATTGCCATAATGGCCTATTCCATATAAATGGTCGTGTTCTCTTTTGTTGAAGACCTTAAATTCGTCGTATGGTCTGTCGGCATCAACAAAACGCACTTCCGACGACATAGTGCTGTCGGATATTATCATTATGTATCTTCTTGACTTCGTTTTTGAGACATAGCAACTGAAAGCGGTATCTTCTTCAAAATAAACGAGTTCGTCATTGTTTGCATCCTCGTTAAGTTTATGGCGCATCACCTTGCAAGAGCGCAGCGACTCATCTTTTCTGCTATAGAAGAGCGTTTTGTTATCGTTAGCCCATACCATGTTGCCTGTAGTGTTTTCTATGTCTTCGGCAAACATTTTTCCTGTCGCTATTTCCTTTACGAAAATATGATATTGACGTCGGCTCACAGTGTCAACGCTATAAGCAATCAGTTTGTTGTCAGGACTTATGCTATAAGCGCCGATGTCGAAATAATGATGGCCTTCAGCCATTTTGTTGCCGTCGAGGAGGATTTCTTCTGGGTTTTCCATATTATCTTTTCGGCGGCAATATACAGGATATTCCTGACCTTCTTCGTAACGAGAATAGTAATAATATCCGTTTCTTTTTATAGGATAAGAGACGTCATCTTGTTTGATGCGACCCACTATTTCATCATAAATATTTTTTTGCAGTTCTTCGGTATCTTTCATCATTGTTTCCTGATAGCTGTTCTCTTGTTCGAGATAATCAATCACTTCAGGATTTTCACGTTCATTAAGCCAGTAATAATTATCAATACGCATTTCCCCATGAGCAATAAGTTCATGAGGGATTTTTTTTGCTATAGGTTTTTCCATAATTTTTAGAATGACAATGTTAATCCGATGCTTGGCATCAGCGGCAATTGATATATTGTTTTAGCTGTCATGATGTCGATATAGAAGATGTTGCTTCTGTCATATACATTGGTGACGCTGAGGTTAGCTTCAAGTATAGTAGATTCTGTGAAATAGAATTTACGTTTCAGGTCGAAGTCGAGTCTGTGATAAGTAGGGAGCTGGCCTTTGTTAAGGTCGTCGTAAATGATACCAACGTTACCGCTTTCGCTATAAGGGTCGAAGTAGATATTATCGTAAGGCAGTTCTTCATAGAATCCGTTGACTTTGGTGAAAGGGAATCCTGTTCCGAAGTTCCAGCGAGCGCTGAGTTCCCATTGGTTTTTAGCACCTGCGGTATAAGTGGCTATAAGATTCACGTTATGACGGCGGTCGTAGTGTGTGCGGTAAGTGACGATTTCGCCTTGTGCGTTTTCGTATTTTTTGGTGACATAAGCCAAAGAATATGCGCCCCAGAGATACCATCTCTTATCTTCGTATTTGACGGAGAAATCGACGCCGTAAGCATCACCTGTTTCTATCATAAAATCCTTTCTCTCAATCTGAGGCGTTCCTGGAGGAGCGCTGTTTTCGCTATATATTTGGTTTCTGTTCATGCTCGTCAGCTGAATGAAATCTTTATAATAGCCTTCGATATTGAGTGTTATGTTGTTATAAACATCGAATTCGGTGCCGAGGATATAATGCAAAGCCTTTTGAAGTTTTGTCGTAACTTTTTCACCGTTGAATGTTGAAGGCAGATTCATCTGTCCCGACAAGAATCCGTAGAAAAGATTAACGACGTCGCGGTCGCTGTTTGCGGCGATGAGGTTTTGGGAATAAACGCCTCCGGCAGCTTTGATACGGAACCATTCTGTGACGTTATATTTAAGAGCGAGACGAGGTTCTGGCGACACTTCCGACATTGAGGCATAAGCCTGAACTCTCATACTTGGTTCAAAGATAAAGTTGTTGAACTGAGCTTTGTATTTGATGTAAGCTCCTAATTCTGTGGTGTTTTCTTCTTGTTTAATTCTGATTCCGTTTGATTTGGTGTAGTCGAATATAGTTTTGAATCCGAGCATTTCGATACCATATTTCAAAGTGTTTTTGCCGAGGAAATAGGTGAAGGCGAAACCAGCGTTAAAGCCGTTTATAGAGCTTTCTCTGTTAGGATTGTTTTGTTCTTCAAGTACGGCTTTGTAATCGGAAAAAGCGATGTTACCTTCGATAAGTACCGGTGATTTTCCTGGGATAACGACGAAGTTAGCGCCGGCGCCGTATGAGTCCCATCCGAATGTAGATATTGATTTGTAGTTGGTTACATCATCGGTGAAATTAAATCCGAAGAAGTTGATCTTGCTGCCGTTTGTTGAGTTAAGAGACACTTTTCCGTAAAGGTCTCTATAGTTATAAGGTAATACTTCTCCGCTGAGAATACCTTTATATAAAGTCTGGCTTGATGCTTCGAGATAAGAGTTTTTCGCTGACAATATGAAAGAAGCTGTCATGTCATCGGCTTTCTTAGCTTTTTTAATCGGACCTTCGAGAGTTAGTTTTGCGCCGAAAGTGCTTGCTCCCACTTTTCCGGAGAGGCGTTTTTTATTACCGTCACGAGTTGTGATGTCCATCACAGAAGAGATTCGTCCGCCGTATTCTGCGCCGAAACCTCCAGTGTAAATCTCAGCGTTTCTTATGATGTCGGTGTCGAATACAGAGAAAAGACCGATAGAGTGGAAGGGATTGTAAATTACCATTCCGTCGAGGAGCACTTTGTTCTGAATCGGCGAGCCGCCTCTGATATAAAGCTGACCGCCTTGGTCGCCTGTGAACACCACGCCTGGGAGAACTTGAAGATATTGCGCAAGGTCGGCTTGTCCGCCCATAGATGGAATCTTGGTGATGGTTTTAGGAGTGATGTTGACGACAGATGTCTTTGTTTCAGTCTGAGCCTCAATCTTGTCGGCGGTAACGCTAACAGCGGCAAGCACTACCGATGATTCTTCGAGGTAATATTTTTTGTTTAACACTTCATTTTTTCTGAGAGCTATGTTTTCAGAAATAGTATCATAACCGAGGTTTGTTACGAGAATGGTGTAATCGCCGTCGGGAATTCTTGTGATATTGAAGAAACCGTTGATATCGGTGGAAGCACCGTATGTTGTGCCTTTAAGATAAACATTACAGAACATCATCGGTTCGCCAGAAGATTTCTCATAAACAAAACCCTTGACGTTATTGTCGTTCTGTGCAAAAAGCTGAATGTTGGAAAAAAGTAATATTGCTGTGATTATAAAAGCGGTAAGACTAAATTTCGTTTGCATCTCAAATATAAAAAAATTAACAAAAAAAAACATGCCTGTCAAGGCATTTTATAATTATGTGCAAAGTAACGAAAAAAAAGTCAAAAAAAGAATTGTTAAAATGAAAAAAATGGTGTTATTTTTTTTGAATTGAAAGCTTTTGTGAAATGGCATTAAATTAAAACGTTTCAATGTTTATCTATTATAAGACAACATTGAAACGTATTCTACATTGGGCGCTTCGACATGCTCAGCGACCAAACAATTCCTAATTCCTAACTCCTAATTCCTAATTCATACGCTTCTTTGATCAGTTCAAGTTCTTTAGCCGAGAAATGTTCTGGTAGCAGAATCTGCACTTTGAGCAGCAAAGCTCCTGCGCCTTCTTTGCCGTAATGAGGCATTCCGAGTCCTTTAAGTCGCAATGTGCTGTTGTTTTGTGTCTGTGGCTTTATCGGCACATTGACATCGCCTTTAAGAGTGTTGACGGTTATCTTGCCGCCAAGTATCGCCGTATATATGTCGATATTGATATTCCTTATAAGGTCATCGCCGTCACGTTGATATACATGGTCGTTCATTATCACGACTTTAATGAGAAGGTCGCCGTTGTCGCCTCCGTTTCTTCCAGGGTTGCCCTTGCCTTTAAGACGGAGAATCTGGCCGTCGCGCACGCCCTCTTTTATTGTTATCTTTATCGAACTGCCGCCTACATCGATGAGACGCTGAGAACCTTGATAAGCTTCTATAAGCGTGAGGTTTATTGTAGCGTTGATGTCGCTGCCTCTTGCTGGACGAGTAGAGCGACGTCCTCCGCCCATTCCTCCGCCCATGAAGTTGCTGAAGTCGAATCCTGCGGCGCCGCCCTGACCTCCGAAGAACATATCGAAGAAATCGGAGAAACCGCTCGCATTGAAACCATGAGCTCCGCCACCGAAACCTGCATTTTCATATTGTTTCCAGTTGGCTCCAAGTTCGTCGTATTTCTTGCGAGAATCGGCGTTGCCTATAACCTGATAAGCTTCAGATATTTCCTTGAACTTTTCTTCCGCAACTTTGTCGCCAGGATTCTTGTCAGGGTGATATTTGACGGCTAACTTGCGATAAGCTTTCTTGATGTCGTCCTGTGATGCAGAACGCTCAACGCCTAATATTTTGTAATAATCTTTGTATTCCATTTTTTTTAAGTATAAAAGTCAAAAAGACAACAAGTCAACAAGCGTTTATGATGTTAATAACATGAAAAAATCTTGTTGTCTCGATTAATATCTGTAAATTTCAATATCGGAAATAGCTCCTTCGAAACGTATGTTGACATGTTTGTTTGCCGACATGTAATTCATTGTTTCATAAACATTGGACGATTTTTTGGAAAAACCTTCGAAATCTTTGTTGCTCAATACCGACTCGCATTCTATTCTACAAGCCGAATTTATAGGAACACCTATTCTTATGTCGGAAACGCCTGTCTCAATATCGACACTTGTTGTGCCATATAAATCGCCAAGTTTTATGTCAATGTCACATGCGCCGCCGACAATGTCAATGTTGGAGACCTTATATTGTGAAAAATCGAAGTTCATATTACATGCTCCCAAATTAACTTCAAAATCATATACCGGTTCGTTGTTTAATGCAATATTGAAATTATTTGATTTGAATTTTTTGCCATTAATATCGACGTTTACATTGTTATTTTCGATGTCGAAATCTATTTCCGCATGATTTTTGTCATATCTTACCGAAAAATCTTGTACTATGTAATCGCTTGCATTTGTGGCTTTAACCAAGTGATTTACAGGTGATGATAAAAATAATGTTCCAGCGCCGTAATTTATTTCAACATCTGCAGTCTTGACGTTATAATTAAACGGCTCGCAAAATTCCTGAACGCTAACATCGTTGTCGATAACGTTATAATCAAATGTAGAGGAAAAATCTTTGTTGCTATTGATATTGTTATAATACAATACTCCTGATGCTAATATCAATATTATTACGCATATTGATTTAAATAATTTGTTTAAAGGAAGTATGGAAATGCCGAAGATTATCAAGAACACTGGCCAGAATTTGGCGAGTTCCGACCACACTATTTCCAAATCAAAAAATGTTACTAACAAGGCTATGACTCCTATTGTGATGAGGATGATTCCGCTGATGAGTCCATTGTCTTTGTTGTTTTCTTTACTCATTGTTGCCTCCTTTCAAACATGCTTTGTAAATCATCACTGCGCCGATAATGACAAGTATCAAAGGCCAGAGTTTCCATATCCAACTGATTGGAATGAAATTGTTTATCAAAAAGATAAAACCGATAAGTATTACTATTACGCCCGAAACTATTGATGTCAATTTTTTGTTTTCTTCAGTTTGGCTTCCATCATCAGTGGTCTGTCGGTCGTCGTCAGTAGTCTGCTGGCTGAAATCAAAGCTGACATTTTTTTCGGGAAGCACAATCCATAATATAATGTAAAGCCAGAACCCGAAACTTGCGAACAGCAAGGCAATCACAAAAAGCACTCTCACGAGAGCTACATCCAAATTGAAATAATTGGCCAATCCAGAACAAACTCCGCCAATGACTTTGTTCATCGGGTTGCGTTCAAGTTTTCTATTTTTACTCATAACACTAATTTTTTTAAGTTAACAATTCAATGTCGATTTTGATTTATAACGAGAATAAAAAACAATTTGCTGCACGTGTTAAGAATTTTTTGGCTCTAAGATTTTTTCAAAAATCTATTCACTATCAATTCTTTTTCTTCCTCGCTGTTGTCTTTCATAAGCATGGTGAGTTCTGATTCAGGGATGTCTTCGAATTTCAGGAGTAGAAGTCCGTCGAGCGCATCGTGAAAATTAGGGTCGATATTGAAGCACAAAAATTTTGCATGCATTTTAAGATATTTCTTGAACAAAGTAGGAAGACGATAGTCGCCGTTGCTCAGCTTCATCATATAACGGTCAAACTTCTCGACCGATGAGATATTGTTTTCGAGCAGGACGTCGGCATCTGCTTTCATGAAATCCATCGAGAAAGGAGTGCGTGCCTCGACAAGATCTTTCAACTCATCGCAGGAGAACTCGCTTGAAATATATTTTACCATCAGGCTTTTGTAGAACTTAGGATACCAATTGCTTATGCTCACAGGACCGATAAAATATTCCACGTCTTTCATCTTATAAGCCACTATCATAAGGCCTTTCAGGAGAAGCATGAGAGGGAGGATGTCTTTTTGATAGTTGACGCTCACGAAGGAACGGCCCAATTCTATCGACTTGCTCAACACGTCTTTGAACTGCGGCTTGTATTTGAACAAAGAGTTGGTATAGAATCCGTTGATTCCTTTTTGTTTCACTATCTCACTTCCTATTCCGAGGCGATAGCCGCCGACGAGTTTGTTCTCCTCTTTGTCCCATAGGATTAGATGTTTGTAATATGTGTCATATTTGTCGGTGTCGAGTTTTTTGCCGCTGCCTTCGCCTATGGCGCGGAAAGCCTCCTCGCGGCGACGACCCATTTCATACATGACATTAGGTATGTCGTCATAGTCGGCGAAGAAACACTCATACTGAGCGCATGTGAAGAGGTGAGATTTCTTGTGAATCTTTTTCAGTTCGTTGAGTAACATATCCGATTTCAACGGAGGCGGCAAAGATTCCAACCTTGAAGACAACATTTGAGACTCAGCATTATTGACATTAGCCTCAAGCGCATAAGAACGAGCTCGCATATAAGCAGCGAGTTTCTTTGGGTCGTTGTAGGCCTCTATCTCAGAAGGAGTTATAGCCTTGCCGATTTTCATTGTGATATGTTGGTTACGTTTGTTATAAAGTTCGTTAAGCAACATTGCGGTTCCGAACAAAGAATGTATTTTGGCGAGACGATAGAATTTCTTGGAATTTCTTCCGTCGAAATAAATCGGCACTACAGGCACTTTGGCTTTTTGTGCGAGTTTTGATATAGTCACAGCCCATTCGATGTCCTCTGGATAGTCGTTGCCGTTATATCTCGACACCTCTCCTGCGGGGAACACTCCAAGTCCGTGGCCGTTTGAAAGATGCGCCATTGCAGCCTTGATTCCACCCACGCTGCTTCCCCATTCGGGGTTGTTGGTGAATGGATTGACAGGTATAAATACATTCTTCAGGTTTGGGACATACGACAGTATAAAATTCGCCATGAGTTTAAAGTCTGGACGAACCTTTGCTATGGCATTGTACAAGATAATGCCTTCTATTGCGCCAAAAGGATGGTTGCTGACAAGTAAGAACGGACCCTCTTTAGGGATGGAGCTCATTTCCGAGCTGTTGTTGTCGTATGTGATGCCATATACATCCAACATGTGTTCTGTGAAAGGATAATCGTTCAGATGAGCGGAAGGAGAATACATCCTGTTTATCTTGTTCACGCCAAGTACGCTCATTGCGGCGGAAGCAAGTCCTCGTGTGAAAACATTGTCTTTGCCTATAACCTTGATGAGGTCTTCTTTGTGAATCAATTTTTTCATAACTCAGCAGGAACAAAAATCCATAAAACGAGATACAGTCCCATGCCTATACCTGCAAATATTATCGAAGAAGCAACAATAGCTCTTACCAAGGTCACGTCAATGTCAAAATAATCCGCCAATCCAGAACATACGCCACCCAAAATACTATTTGACAACTTACGTTTATATTTTCTTTCTCTACTCATAACGAATGTTTTTTTCAGCTTTCAAAGATAAAACTTTTAAAAACACCACACATCAACCATCGACCAATAGTTTTGTTTTTTTATTAAAAATTCATTTGTAATACCAAAAACTTTTGTTACATTTGCAAACCATTATATAAAGTAAATTTAACAACAAAATCAGATAATAACAATGAAGAAGATTTTATTACTTGGAGATGAAGCCATTGCACAAGGCGCTATCGACGCTGGTCTTTCAGGTGTTTACGCTTATCCAGGCACACCATCAACAGAGATCATGGAATTCATCCAAGGCTCAAAAGAAGCTAAAGAATTAGGC
>JAZQVL010000063.1:0-8976 GCA_045631805.1 Bacteroidales bacterium
AGCTAAGGAATTAGTTGACGCTGCTCCTAAAGCTATCAAAGAAGGTGTTAGCAAAGAAGAAGCTAATGCACTCGAAGCAGCTCTTAAAGAAGCTGGTGCAGAAGTTGAAGTTAAATAAGGATTTAATTTCCACAAGACAAATGGTATCAACCTCGACTCCGTTTTTGGAGTTGAGGTTTGTGCCTATAGTTAATTGTCTTATAAATCCCCTCTTTATATTTTAACATTAGCTTAACAATAAAAACATAAACACTTTGGCAGATAAAACATTAGATAGAATCAGTTTCGCGTCAATAAAAAGACCATTCGAATATCCTGATTTCTTGGATATCCAATTAAAGTCTTTCCATGACTTTTTCCAATTAGACACAAATCCGGATAACCGTAAAAACGAAGGTCTCTTCAAAGTATTCCAAGAAAACTTCCCTATCACAGACGCTAGAAACAACTTTGTACTCGAATTTCTCGATTACTATATTGATGCTCCTCAATACACCATAGCAGAGTGCATCGAACGTGGATTAAGTTATTGCGTAAGACTTAAAGCAAAACTTAAACTTTCATGTACAGATGAGGAACATGATGAATTTGAAACAAAAGTGCAAGATGTGTACCTTGGACTCATACCTTATATGACTCCACAAGGTACTTTTGTTATTAACGGAGCAGAACGCGTAGTGGTGTCACAGTTACACCGTTCACCAGGCGTTTTCTTCGGTTCTAACGTTCATGCAAATGGTACGACATTATATTCTGCCCGTATCATTCCTTTCAAAGGCTCATGGATGGAGTTCTCAACAGATATTAGCAACGTAATGTATGCTTATATCGACAGAAAAAAGAAATTACCTATTACAACATTGCTCCGTGCTATCGGTTATGAGTCAGATAAAGACATCCTTGATATCTTCAATCTTTCAGAAGAAATTAAAGTGTCAAAGACTGCTCTTAAAAAAGTACTCGGTCGTAAACTTTCAGCTAGAGTACTTCGTTCATGGTTTGAAGACTTCGTTAATGAAGAAACAGGCGAATGCGTTTCTATAGAACGTAACGAGTCAATTCTTGACCGTGGAACAGTGTTGGAATCTGAACATATAGACATTATTGTCAATTCTGGAGTAAAGACTATACTCCTTGACCGTGAAGATATTAATATTACAGATTATACTATAGTATTTAATACTTTACAAAAAGACCCTTCAAACTCAGAAAAAGAAGCTGTAGAATATATCTATAGACAACTTCGTAACGCAGAACCACCAGATGAAGAAACAGCTCGTGGAATCATTGAGAAATTATTCTTCTCAGATAAACGTTACGATTTAGGTGATGTAGGTCGTTACCGCATTAACCGTAAATTAGGTCTTGATATCCCAGCTGACGTTAAAGTCCTTACAAAAGAGGATGTGATTGCTATTATTAAGTATTTAATTAACTTATCAAATAGTAAAGCAGAAGTTGACGATATCGACCACTTGAGCAACCGTCGCATTAGAACTGTTGGTGAACAATTATACGGACAGTTTGGTGTAGGTTTAGCACGTATGGCTCGTACAATCAGAGAAAGAATGAATGTTCGTGATAACGAAGTTTTCACACCAACAGAACTTATCAATGCAAAAACATTGTCATCTGTTATTAATTCATTCTTCGGAACAAACCAATTGTCACAATTCATGGACCAAACAAACCCATTGTCTGAAGTTACACACAAACGTCGTATTTCAGCTTTAGGTCCTGGTGGTTTGTCTCGTGATCGTGCTGGTTTCGAGGTTCGTGACGTTCACTATACACACTACGGTCGTCTCTGTACAATTGAAACACCTGAAGGTCCAAACATCGGTCTTATTTCTTCACTTTGTGTATTTGCAAAGATCAATAATTTAGGATTTATCGAAACACCTTATAGAAAAGTCATAGACGGTGTTGTAGATTTTGAAAATCCTCCAGTATATCTCACAGCAGAAGAGGAAGAAGAAAAAATCATTGCACAAGCATGTACATCAATGGACGATAATGGCAAGTTGACAGAAGACATGATAAAAGTACGTTATGTTGCCGACTATCCTATCGTTACACCACAAGAAATTGACCTTATTGATGTTGCACCTAACCAAATTTCATCTATTGCAGCCTCATTGATTCCATTCCTTGAACACGACGATGCTAACCGTGCATTGATGGGTTCAAACATGATGCGTCAGGCTGTGCCTTTGATGAATCCAGAAGCACCTATCGTTGGTACAGGTATTGAACGTTATGTTGCAAGAGATTCACGTACAATAGTTGAAGCTGAAGGTGATGGCGAAGTCGTATTTGTTGATTCAACAAAGATTGTTATCAGATATGAAAGAACAGACAAAGAAAGACTCGTCAGCTTCGATGGTGATGAAAAGACATATAATTTAATTAAATACGCTAGAACTAACCAAAGTACAAGCATTAACCAAAAGCCAATTGTTAAGAAAGGTCAAAAAGTTACAAAAGGCCAAATCCTTACAGAAGGTTATGCTACACAAGGTGGCGATTTAGCACTTGGACGTAACTTGATGGTTGCATTCATGCCATGGAAAGGTTACAATTATGAGGATGCTATCGTTATTTCAGAGCGTATCGTTAGAGAAGACTTATTCACATCAATACATATAGAAGAATTTACTCTTGAAGTACGTGATACAAAACGCGGACTTGAAGAGTTGACAAACGATATCCCTAATGTTAGTGCAGAAGCTACAAAAGATTTGGACGAAAACGGTCTTATCCGCGTAGGTGCAGAAGTGACAGAAGGAGATATATTAATAGGTAAGATTACACCTAAGGGTGAGACAGACCCAACACCAGAAGAGAAATTGTTACGTGCAATTTTCGGTGACAAGGCTGGCGATGTTAAGAATGCATCACTCAAGGCTGGTCCTTCAATGAAGGGTGTAGTTATTGGAAAACGTTTGTTCTCACGCGTAATAAAAGATCGTAAATCTAAGGCAAAAGATAGAGATATCATAGCAGAAATAGATTTCGAATGCAATCGCGAAATTGACGCTCTCAAAGAAAGACTTATTGAGAAATTGATGAGTCTCCTTGCAGGAAGAACATCTTTGGGCGTACAAAATAATTTCAAAGAGGTTGTTATCCCTAAGAAGATTAAATTCTCTCATAAAGCATTGTTGAATCTTGATTACATGACTGTTAACCCATACAGATGGACAACAGATCCTGAACTCAATGAGTTGATTGTAAAGACAATCAATAATTTCAACATGAGATGTAAAGAAATCTTAGGTGTATATAGTCGTAAAAAGAATGTTGCAAGTGTTGGCGATGAATTACCAAACGGTATAGTTCAAATGGCCAAGGTTTATGTTGCACAAAAACGTAAACTTAACATCGGTGATAAGATGTCTGGTCGTCACGGTAACAAAGGTATCGTATCAAGAATTGTACGTGATGAGGATATGCCATTCCTTGCAGATGGAACACCTGTTGATATAGTATTGAATCCTCTTGGTGTGCCTTCCCGTATGAACTTGGGTCAGATTTATGAAACAGTATTAGGATGGGCTGGCAAGAAACTTGGCGTTAAATTCGCTACACCAATTTTCGACGGTGCTACATTAGACCAAATCAATGACTATATGAAGCAAGCTGGTCTTCCAGAAAACGGCAGCGTTCAACTTTATGATGGTGGTACTGGTACTCCATTTGACCAAAAAGCAACAGTAGGTTATATCTACATGCTTAAATTGCACCACATGGTTGACGATAAGATGCACGCTCGTTCAATAGGACCATACTCAATGATTACACAACAACCATTAGGTGGTAAAGCACAATTTGGTGGTCAACGTTTCGGAGAAATGGAAGTTTGGGCTCTCGAAGCATTCGGAGCAAGTAACATTTTACAAGAAATATTGACTGTTAAATCTGACGATGTGAACGGAAGAGCTAAAGCCTACGAAGCTATCGTTAAAGGCGAAAGCATGCCTACACCAGGTATCCCAGAATCATTCAATGTTTTAATCCATGAATTACGTGGACTCGGACTTGAAATTACGTTTGAATAATAATGTTCTATAATATTAACCTTATATATGGCTTTAAGTAAGAACACAATAAATAGCAATTTTTCCAAGATTACAATTAGTCTTGCTTCACCAGAGTCTATTGAAGAACGCTCATTTGGTGAAGTTCTTAAACCTGAGACAATTAACTATCGTACTTACAAACCAGAACGTGATGGTTTGTTCTGCGAGAGAATTTTCGGACCGGTAAAAGACTGGGAATGTCATTGCGGAAAATATAAACGTATCCGTTATAAAAACATCGTCTGCGACCGATGCGGTGTCGAAATTACAGAGAAGAAGGGCAGACGTGAACGTACAGGTCACATCAAATTGGTTGTCCCAGTAGCACACATCTGGTATTTCCGTTCTCTTCCTAATAAAATAGGAGCATTGCTCGGTATGCAAACTAAAAAGTTGGATAGCATCATTTACTACGAACGTTATGTAGTTATCCAACCAGGTGTCAAAGAACAAGACGGTATTAATTACCTTGACTTCCTCACAGAAGAAGAATATCTCGATATAATGGAATCACTTCCAATTGAAAATCAATATTTACCGGAAGATGATCCAAACAAATTCATCGCTAAGATGGGTGCTGAAGCTGTTTATGACTTGTTGTCACGTCTCGATTTAGACAAAATGTCATACGAACTCCGTGATAGAGCAAGTAAAGAGAAAGCACAGCAACGTAAACAAGATGCTCTCAAACGTCTTCAAGTGTTTGAAGCATTCCGCGATGCACAAAAACGTATAGAAAACCGTCCAGAATGGATGATATTGAAAGTCATTCCTGTTACTCCTCCAGAATTGAGACCATTGGTCGCACTTGATGGTGGTCGTTTCGCAACATCAGACTTGAACGATTTATATCGTCGTGTTATCATCCGTAACAACCGTCTTAAACGTCTTATCGAAATCAAGGCTCCAGACGTGATCATGCGTAATGAAAAACGTATGCTTCAAGAAGCTGTTGACTCATTGTTAGACAACTCTCGTAAATCAAGCGCAGTTAAGACAGATTCAAACCGTCCACTCAAATCTTTAAGCGATAGCTTAAAAGGTAAACAAGGACGTTTCCGTCAAAACTTGCTCGGTAAACGTGTTGACTACTCTGGTCGTTCTGTTATCGTTGTTGGACCAGAACTCGATATGCATGAATGCGGTCTTCCAAAAGATATGGCAGCAGAACTCTACAAACCATTCATCATTCGTAAGATGATCGAACGCGGTATTGTAAAGACTGTCAAATCAGCTAAGAAAATAGTTGACCGTAAAGATCCAGTTGTATGGGACATTCTTGAAAATGTATTGAAAGGCCATCCAATATTGTTGAACCGTGCTCCTACATTGCACCGTCTCGGTATTCAGGCTTTCCAGCCAAAACTCGTTGAAGGAAAAGCTATACGTCTTCACCCTCTCGTATGTACAGCGTTCAACGCTGACTTCGACGGTGACCAGATGGCTGTTCACTTGCCACTTGGTAATGCAGCAGTCCTCGAAGCACAAATCTTAATGTTGGCTTCACACAATATTTTGAATCCAGCTAATGGTGCTCCTATTACTGTGCCATCACAAGACATGGTTCTTGGTTTGTACTATATTACAAAACCACGTAAGAGCACTCCAGAACATCCAGTTAAGGGCGAAGGTAAAACATTCTATTCACCAGAAGAAGTTATCATCGCTTATAACGAGCAAAAAGTTGATATGCACGCCATTATTTATGTTCGTGTTGACGTTCGTAAAGAAGATGGTTCTATCGTAAATGAAAAGATAGAAACCACAGTTGGTCGTGTTCTTTTCAATGAGGTTGTTCCAAAAGAATTTGGATTCATCAACAAATTGTTAAATAAAAAAGCTTTACGTGATATCATCGGTACAATGGTGAAACTCCTCGGAACAGCTACAACAACCAAATTCTTGGATGCTATCAAGAATATGGGTTATGAAATGGCTTTCAGAGGCTGTCTATCATTCAACTTAGGTAATGTCTTGGTTCCTTCTGTAAAAGAAGAATTGATTCAAGAAGCTAACGAAGAAGTTGCAGCTATCCGTGAAGAATATAATATGGGTTTCATTACTTCAAACGAACGTTACAATAAGATTATCGATATTTGGGGTCATGTTGTGACAAAATTGACAGACGAAGTTATGACACTCCTTCCAAAAGACGACCAAGGTTTCAACCCTGTATATATGATGTTGGATTCTGGTGCTCGTGGTTCTAAAGAACAGATTCGTCAGCTCTGTGGTATGAGAGGTCTTATGGCAAAACCACAAAAATCCACTTCAGCTGGTGGTGCTGAAATTATTGAAAACCCTATTTTGTCAAACTTCAAAGAAGGTCTTTCTGTTCTTGAGTACTTTATCTCAACTCACGGTGCTCGTAAGGGTCTTGCTGATACCGCGTTGAAAACTGCTGACGCTGGTTATTTGACACGTCGTCTTGTTGACGTAGCACACGATGTTATCATCAATGAAAAAGACTGTGGTACACTCCGTGGCTTGACAATTAGCGCATTGCGCAGAGGTGATGAAGTTATAGAATCACTCTATGACAGAATCTTAGGTCGTGTTGCATTACATGACATCTATCACCCACAAACAGGTGAATTAATCATCAATGGTGGTCAGGAAATCACAGAAGACATAGCTAAGAAGATTACAGACTCTCCAATTGAAAACGTTGAAATTCGTTCCGTATTGACATGCGAATCAAAACGTGGTGTTTGTGCTAATTGTTACGGACGTAACCTTTCTTCAGGTAAACTCGTACAAAGAGGTGAAGCAGTCGGTGTTATCGCAGCTCAATCAATCGGTGAACCTGGTACACAGTTGACATTGCGTACATTCCACCAAGGTGGTACAGCGTCAACAACATCAGACGATTCATCAATCAAAGCTAAATACAATGGTATCCTCGAAATCGACGAACTCCGTGTTGTTGATTACAAGGAAGATTCAATGGATCCATTAACAGGAACTCAAAAAGAATATCAAATAGTAGTAGGCCGTTCAGCTGAAATGAAGATCATCGACAAGAAAACAGGCGTTGCTCTTACAACAGCTAATATCCGTTACGGCTCTAAACTCTATATCAAACCTAATACAGAAGTTAATCCAGGTGATCTTATCTGTGAATGGGACCCATACAACGCATTGATACTTTCAGAATATCAAGGTAAAGTTCAATACGAAAATATCGTTGAAGGTGTTACATTCCGTAATGAATCAGATGAACAAACTGGTTATAACGAACGCGTTATCATCGAAGGCCGTAAATATTCAAAGAATCCTTCAATCTCTATCGTTGATAAACATGGCGATGTAATTAAGTCATACGACTTACCTGTCGGTGCTCATATCATGGTAGAAGATGGCGCTAAAATCAAGGCTGGTGATATGCTCGTTAAGATTCCACGCGCAACTGGTAAGTTGGGTGACATCACTGGTGGTCTTCCACGTGTTACCGAATTGTTCGAAGCTCGTAACTCATCAGAACCAGCTGTCGTATCAGAAATTGATGGCGTCGTTTCATTTGAAAAGAAACTCGTCCGCGGTAATCGTAAGGTCGTTATCACTTCTAAAACAGGTGAACAAAAGAGTTATCTTATCCCTACATCAAAACAGATTCTTGCTCAGGAAAACGACTTCATGAAAGCAGGCCAGCCATTATCAGACGGTGCTATCACCCCTGCTAATATCCTTGCTATCGAAGGTCCTATGAAAGTTCAAGAATTTATCGTTAATGAAATTCAAGAAGTTTATCGTTCACAAGGTGTAACAATCAACGGAAAACACTTTGAAGTTATCGTACGTCAAATGATGCGTAAGGTTGAAATAGATGACCCAGGTGATACACGCTTCCTTGAAGGTGAACTCGTTAACAAGCTTACTTTCCAAGAATGTAACGATGAAATCTTCGGCAAAGTTATCGTAACAGACCACGGTGATTCAGAAAACCTCACAGAAGGTCAAATGATTACAGTAAGAAAACTCCGTGACGAAAACTCATCATTGAAACGTAGAGACAAGAAACTTGTTGAAGCTCGCGATGCTCAACCAGCAACAGCACACCAAGTGCTCCAAGGTATTACAAGAGCAGCTCTTCAAACAGAAAGCTTCATCTCAGCAGCATCCTTCCAGGAAACAACAAAAGTCTTGACATTAGCTGCTATCAACGCTAAGTCTGACACTCTTGAAGGTATGAAGGAAAATGTTATTGTTGGTCATAAGATCCCTGCTGGTACAGGTTTACGTGAATACAATGACTTAATCGTCGGAGATCGCGAAGATTATGAACCAATAACTAATATTGAAAAGGATAGCTTTGTTGTAACAGAGTGATTTCAAATACTTAAAAAATAGGTCGGTTTTTATAACTGACCTATTTTTTTATGCGTAAAATTCTTATCTTTGTAAAAAATAATTAAATCAATTATCATGGAAAATAACAATAATAAGAATCAGATTAATATTGAGTTAACTGATGAAATCGCAGAAGGTATATATTCAAACCTTGCAATAATAACACATTCTCCAACAGAATTTGTCGTTGATTTTATTAAATTAATGCCAGCATCTCCAAAAGCAAAGGTCAAATCAAGAATTATTTTGACACCTCAAAATGCAAAGAGACTTTACAAAGCTTTGGCTGATAATATCAGCAAATATGAGTCGATGCATGGCACAATAAAGGATGTTAATGAAAAAACACCTCCATTTACAATGGGAGGACCTGCAGCACAGGCATAAAAAGAAAAGCTGACCGATGAAGTGAACCCCAAAGTTTGGACAAAAAACTTTGGGGTTTTTTATGCGCAAAAAACATGATTATGAAGCATTACTCAAATATATGAGTATGTTAGAAAATGGTTATTCCATCAATTACATCCATACAAAGTATGGTATT
>JAZQVL010000064.1:0-2419 GCA_045631805.1 Bacteroidales bacterium
TCGCTCAACTTCCTAATAAAGTATATATTTCCATCGACATCGACGGCCTCGACCCTAAACTTTGTCCTAATACCGGAACACCGGTTCCTGGCGGAATGGAATACGAAGAAATGATGTATCTGTTAAACAGAGTAAAAGAAAGCGGCAAAGAGATAATAGGCTTCGACCTCTGCGAAGTGTCACCAGGCGAAGACGAATGGGACGGCAACGTTGGCGCAAGAGTACTCTATCACCTTTGCGGAATTATTTAATAATTTGGAATTAGGAATGAGTAATTAAAGTACAAACACCTAATTCCTAATTCCTAATTCCTAATTCCTAATTCCTAATTGAATATGAGTTTAAATAGTTTTTTACAATTTTTCGTAACTAAGGAAACCAAGTTTTTCCCTATTTACATCAAGCAATCAGAGTTGCTTGTTCATGCGACAAAGACATTACTCGAAATGGTTAAGGTTGACGACTACGAAGAACGCAAGTTGTTGGGCCGTCAGATCAAGAAAGACGAGACCGACGGTGATGAGTTGTTCAGAAACATTTACAAAATGCTCAACATCACCTTCATCACTCCTTTCGACAGAGAAGACGTCAATGAGTTAGCTTCTAATATGGACGACTGCTTAGACATAATCGACGACTGCTCCAAATATGTCTTGATGTATAAGCCAAAACGCATCGACAGCCAGATTTTGGAGACCGCCAAATATCTTAACGAATGCGCCGAATATCTTCTCGACATTATAAAAAAACTGGAACATATCACATTAAACCACAACGACATCATCGAGAAGTGTGACAAAATAAAGCATATCGAACACACCATCGACACCATCTTTTTCGACTATATCAGCAATTTATTCAACGATGAAGCTGACTATATCGAGTTGGTCAAGAACAAGAATATCATCGAGACTTTCGAAAATGCGAGCGACATCATCAAGAATGTAGCCGACACAATTAGAACAATAGTCATTAAGAATTCATGATATGTTAGTATTCATCATTGCCGCATCATTGATATTGGCTTTATTAATCACGTTTTTAAACGGCATGAACGATGCCGCCGATGCGGTATCATGTCTTATCACCACAAAAGTATTAACACCGCTCAAGGCTGTCGGATGGGCTGCATTATGGTCATTTTTAGCATATTTCATCTTCAACTCTCACGTTGCCGCCACCATGACACACGGCATTGTTGAAAGCATCTACATCGACCCATACGTCGTGTTCTGCGCTTTGACCGGCGCTGCTTCATGGATATGGATATGCACAAAATTAGGATTGCCAATATCATCGTCACAGGCCTTGATAGGCGGACTCATCGGCCCTGTCTGGTTCGCTTTCGGTTCCGGCGCATTAGTCTCAAAAGGAATACTCGTCATTTTGGCGTTCATGATATTGACACCTGTAATAGGAGCCGTATTAGGATTCTTCTTCATGTGTTTGATAATGCGTATCTTCAAAAACGCCAACAAGAAGAAAACAGACAAGGCTTTCAAGAAGTTACAACTCATATCATCAGCAGCATTCAGTTTAGGACACGGTGCCAACGACGCACAAAAGACCATCGGCCTCATTTCCATAATGCTGTTCACTTCATTACAGTCGCCTGACATCACAGAAGGTTTCCGTCACGTCATGGCAGCCTTTTTCGACATCGAAAAAGGCTATCACATACCGCAGATAGTAGCTGTGATATGTTACCTTATGATGGCTTTAGGAACATTGGTTGGCGGAAAGAATGTCATCAAGACAACAGGCACAGGCATAGTGAAAATAACTCCAGAGAAACGATTCTGCGCCGAGACAATAGGAGCTACCACCATCATCACATGTTCCATTTTCGGCATCCCTGTAAGCACCTCACACAGCATCGTCGGTTCCATCATTGGAGTCGGTTTGACCAACGGAGTGAAAAGCATCAACTGGGGAACAGCGAAAAGCATCGTATGGGCTTGGGTTCTGACAATACCAGCACCGCTGCTCATTTCCGGAATACTGTATTCAATAATAAAATAAGAGAAATAACAAAAGGGATTAGAGAATAAAAATCTAATCCTTTTTTATTTTAAAAATCCAAAATCCGTTTCCATCATACGCCTCCAAAATCCGTTTCCCGTTGAGACGTGTCAATGTTTTTTATTTTTTTTGCAGGATACATTGATGCGCAGCACAACGATACGAATCCACACTTGCCGCATTAAGAATTGTTGAAGCTTTAGAAAAATCTTCTTTTGTCAAGACTGATATTCCAAACACCAAACAAAAGAAAAAAATGTATTTTACAAAAATATATGAACTTAAAGCCACATTGACAGATTTAGGAGATGTCAAAATAATCATAGGAGAAAGAAACAACAAAAGAATAATTCATTATTGTATTACCCACAAAAAAATAAAGAGCGGTTGAAATGCC
>JAZQVL010000065.1:0-27595 GCA_045631805.1 Bacteroidales bacterium
GAGATCCGTGGAGTTAGACAACTTCCACGTATCGCAAGTATCGCACGTAGGATTGTGATGGAGAACTTCGTGTAGATACGTGAGAACCGTGGAGTCAAACAGCTTCCACGTATCGCAAGTATCGCACGTAGGATTGTGATAGAAAGCTTCGTGTAGATACGTGAGATCCGTGGAGTCAAACAACTTCCACGTATCACGAATATACGAGGAAGTTTTGCGAGAGAAAGATTCGTGGGAATTTTAAAACCAAAGTTATGAAAATAGATAATGTGATTTATGAGACCATAGGGGCATCGATGGAGGTCTATAATATTCTTGGCCCAGGTTTGTTGGAAAGTGTATATGAAAAAGCAATGTTTCGGGAGTTGTCTCTAAGGAAATTGGATGTGGAGACACAAATTCCTATTGATATAATGTACAAAGGAGCAGTCATAGGAACTGATTTTCGTTTGGATTTTATTGTGGAAGATATGTTGATAGTTGAATTGAAATCGGTAGAGACATTGTTGCCAGTTCATTTTAAGCAGCTTCGAACGTATATGAAATTGCTTGATAAGCCAGTAGGTCTGTTGATTAATTTTAATGTTTCCGATTTTAAAGACGGTTATAGAGTTGTAAGGTAATCCGTGGAGTCGGATAGCTTCCACGTATCACGAGTATCACACGTAAGTTTGTTAGAAAGCTTCGTGTAGATACGTGAGATCCGTGGAGTCAGACAGCTTCCACGTATCGCAAATGTTACGAGGAAGTTGTATAAGAGAATGGTTTCGTGGAACACAAATGTTACCACTCTTCCTCTCCGTATTTTTCCTTCAGTCTCTGTAGCTTTTCCTTTAATTCTGAAGTTATTTCTTCAGTTCCTTCTTGTCCATAGATATTGTTAATTTCTTTTTGGTCGTGGCACATGTCGTATAACTCCCAAACGTCATCTTCATAGAAATGAATGAGTTTGTGTGTCTCTGTGCGTATTCCAAGATGAGGCTTAACATTATGTTCGTCGGGAAACTCGTAATAATGGTAATAAATGCCGTCACGGTTTGATTCATATTTTTCTCCTTTCAAAAGGGGCAGGAATGAACATCCGTGAATGTCTTTCGGTATCTCGATGCCGGCAAGTTCCAAAAATGTTGGTGCATAATCTATGTTTTGTACCATTTCATTGATTTCGCCTTTCACGCCTCCAGGGTAACGTACCAGCAAAGGTGTCCTGAATGATTCCTCATACATCCAGCGTTTGTCAAACCAGCCGTGTTCACCCATGTAGAATCCTTGGTCTGATGTGTAAATGACGAGTGTGTTCTCTAAAAGTCCTTCTTTTTCAAGATAATCCAAGACACGTCCGACATTACGGTCGATAGAAGTTATCACGCGGAGATAGTCGCGCATATATTGCTGATATTTCCATTTGTCTAATTCCTTTCCTGAGAGATTAGCCTCCTTAAATTTTTCTATTACAACATCATAATGCGAGTCCCAAGCTTTCTTCTGTTCGGGATTCATGTTGTTGTACATCAGTCGTCCCCAGTATTCTAAGTTAGGATTGCTGTGAATGAGACTGTCTTTGTCGGCGAGTTTTAGGTCATAAACCAAGTCCATGTCATTGCTTATCGACATCTTGTTTTCCTTGGCGGCGAGTCGTCCTTCATAATTGTCATAGAATGTTTCCGGAAGAGGGAAGTGGCTGTCTTTGAATAGTTTGAGGTCGCAAGTGTCGGGCATCCATGTGCGATGCGGCGCTTTGTGATGTAACAAAAGACAAAATGGCTTGTCGGTATTACGCTCGTTTTCAAGCCATTCCAAAGCGATGTCTGTCGTTATGTTGGTGGCGTATCCTTCACGTTGTATCTTTTCTCCATTACGGATGAAAGTAGGATTATAATAATCCCCTTGACCTATTAATATATCCCAATGGTTGAATCCAGTTGGGTCCGAGTTTAGATGCCACTTGCCTATGATGGCAGTCTCGTAGTTGTCTTGTATCAGTTTGGGAAAAGTCTGCTGACTTCCATCGAATGTGCATTTGTTGTCGGTGAAACCGTTGGCGTGACTGTGTTTTCCTGTGAGCAGACAAGCGCGTGAAGGAGCGCTGATAGAGTTGGCGACGAAGCTGTTGTTGAAACGTACACCTTCATTGGCGATGCGGTCGAGGTTTGGTGTGCGGATAAAAGAGCTGTCGTAAGCGCTGATGGTCTGGTACGAATGGTCGTCAGACATGATGAAAAGAATATTCATAGGCTTTTCTTTATTATTTACGCAAGAGGTTATAAATGGTAAAGCCAAAGCGCTTTTCAAAGTTATATCCAATATTTTTTTTATTCTGCTCATAAGATTGAAATCAAAAGTTAAAAATAAAAAATCGCCAAATCTGCATTTTGTGTTTAGCGAAAGCTAATGTTATTTTGTTATTTATGAAAGTTGCAAAAATAGTTTTTTTTAATATTCATTTGTTTTTATAAAAAAAAATAAAAAAATAACAATTTTTATATTGGATTTTAGGTGTAAAAATTTTAACTTTGCAGAGTTGTATAATATTTGAAATTCATATAAAATGGCATATATTTCTTTTGATAAGCAGCATTTGGTTAACCTTGAATTTACTATGAATAAGGAAATTCTCCGTTCTAACAGATCGGGTGCTTTTTGCAATACCACAATCATTGGTTGTAATACCAGAAAGTATCATGGTTTGCTTGTTGTGCCGCAACCGCAGCTTGATAATTACAATCACGTCTTGCTTTCGTCAATAGATGAGACGGTGATCGTTGATAAAGAGGAGTTCCATTTTGGCGTTCATCAGTATGAGGACGGCACCATTATGCCTTCGGGTCATAAATATCTTAGAGAGTTCTCTGCTGAGCCAATACCTAAGCTGACATATCGTGTTGGCGGAGCACGCATTACAAAAGAATATATCTTTGCGGAAAATGACAGCAGAATTTATATCCGATACAATGTTATTGAGGCTGCTCAGCCTATAGTGCTTCGTCTTGCTCCATTCTTGGCGTTCCGTAACGTGCATAATCTTACTCATGAGAATCACGACGCAAATCGTAAATATATATCTTTGAAGAATGGCGCATCATGGCAGATGTATGAAAATTATGATCCGTTGTGTCTCCAGATTTCAAAGGCCTCAGAATATACTCATGCTCCTCTTTGGTATTATAAGATGTTTTATATCAGAGAGTTTGAAAGAGGCTATGATGCAGTGGAGGATTTGTATGTCCCAGGTTTCTTTGACGTCGATTTGAAAGAAGGCGAATCTATTATAGTCTCGGCTGGTCTCGAAGAAAAAAGTCCAGCCACGTTCAAACGTCACTTCGAATCGATGATGAAATCAAGAATACCTCGTGATAGTTTCGAACATTGTCTGCAAAATTCTGCACAGCAATTCATTATCAGAGAAAAAGAAGGTACTCGTATGTTCGCAGGTTTCCCTTGGTTCGGAAGCTGCGGCCGCGACACTCTTCTCTCAATCCCAGGATTGATTCTTGCTAATGGCGATAAAAAGACTTTTAAAGAACTGTTAAAGTATCTGATAGATACAATGCAAGGACCTTTCTTCTCCAACAGATATTATCAGAAGTCATTATATTACACAGCCGTCGATTCACCGCTCTGGTTCTTCCTCGTCCTTCAGAAATATGAAGAGATGCTTGGCATAAACAAGAAAACGGTATGGAAAGAATACGGCGATGTTATGTCAAAGATTCTCAATAGCTTCATAGAAGGAACTGACTTTAATGTCAAGACATTGGAAAACGGACTTCTTTATGCAGGAAATGAGAATCTTGCTCTCACTTGGATGAATGTTTTCTGCGAAGGAAAACCTTTTACGCCAAGAACAGGATTGGATATTGAAATAAACGCATTGTGGTATAACGCATTACGTTATGCTGTTGATGTTTTGAAAGAAACGGATAAGAAAAATCCTGATTTGGAAAAATGGAACAATATTGCCAATAAGATTTCTGTTTCTTATACAAAATGTTTCTATAATGAACAAAACGATGTGTTTTATGATTATATAAATGATAATGAGAAAAATGATATGGTGCGTCCTAATATGTTGATTGCTATATCATTGCCTTATTGTCCGCTTAACGACGACCTGAAAAAGAAGATTTTCGACATCACTCGTTCAGAGTTGTTGACCAACAGGGGATTACGTTCCTTGTCGCCTCGTTCCGAATTTTATAGAGATGTTACCATCGGTAATCATAGAGAAAGAGAGACGGCCTATCATAATGGAACTGTATTTCCTTGGCTGATAATGCCGTACGCCGATGCTGCTGTGTCTATCTACGGAAAGTCATCATTACCGTATCTTGAAGATATGTATGACGGTTTCGAGGAAGTTATTGCGGAAAACGGTATTGGAACAATATCAGAGATTTACGATGGCAATCCTCCTCATGAGTCACGCGGATGTATATCGCAGTCAACGAGTGTAGGCGCATTGTTATATTTGAAATATGTTATTGACGGATTGAAAAAATAAGATTATGAAAGTGTTGATGTTTGGCTGGGAGTTTCCTCCGCATATCACAGGAGGTCTCGGCACTGCTTGTTTCGGAATGACAAAAGGTCTCGCCAAGAATGGCGTTGATGTCTTGTTCGTGGTGCCTAAAGCTCATGGCGATGAGGATGAAACTAACGTTCGACTTCTTAATGCAAGCGAAGTGACTGTCAATATAGATAACGAGAAAGATAGGACGTACTGGGATAGAGTTCAATATATGGAAATTGGCTCTAATATTATTCCTTACGTTGGCCCAGAACGTTTTGAGCAACTCGTTGAAGAACAACGTGCAACTAATTATTTCCAGAGTCCGGTCTTTATGCCTCGCTACGAGTTTTCAGGTAAATATGGAGCTAACCTTATGGAAGAGGTCTCCCGCTATGCTCTGATAGGCTCTTCTTTGGCACTCGAACATAAAGATGAATTCGATGTGATTCATGCTCACGACTGGCTGACATATTCGGCAGGTATAGCAGCGAAAGAAACGACAGGCAAGCCTTTGGTGGTTCACATGCACGCAACAGAGTTCGACCGCTCGGGAGAGAATATCAACACATTGGTGTATTCTATAGAACGCCGCGGTATGGAAGCTGCCGATATTGTTATAACAGTCAGCGACCTTACAAGAAAAATCGTCGTGGAAAAATACGGCATCAATCCTGATAAAGTCATTACCGTGCATAATGCCGTTGAACCAAATGATAAAAAACGATCTGAATACGAGACTTGTGGATTGAAAAATAAGGTCGTGACCTTCCTCGGACGTATCACATATCAAAAAGGTCCGGAATATTTTGTGGAAGCGGCGCATAAGATTCTGCAATATGACCCGACAATACATTTCGTGATGGCAGGCACCGGCGACCTTCTTCCAAAGATGATACGTCGTGTGGCTCAACTTAAAATGGGAGCTAACTTCCATTTCACAGGTTTCTTGAAAGGTAACGACGTGGATCAGATGTTCGCCATGTCTGATGTCTTCGTGATGCCGTCAATATCAGAGCCTTTTGGAATTGTTCCGCTCGAAGCGATGCGTCTTGATGTGCCTTGCGTGATTTCAAAACAGTCGGGCGTCTCTGAAGTCCTTCAGAATGTGTTGAAAGTAGATTTCTGGGATATCAACGGATTGGCGGACGCTATATATGGCTTGTGCCATTATCCAAAGTTGAGCGAATTGTTCAAGAAAGCAGGTAAGGAAGAGGTCGATAACCTGAAATGGGAATTCGCCTCGAAGAAGATTAAAGACGTTTATGAAAAGGCTATTAATTTAAGATAATACCAACACGCCTGAAGGCGTAAATAGATATAGCGTATGGCAACGCCTTACGGATAAAGAATAAAAAAACTAAAAAAAACATATATTATGAGTAAGTCGGTTTGTTTTTATTTCCAAGTACATCAGCCATATAACTTGCGTACTTATCGTTTCTTTGACGTAGGAAAAAGACATTTTTATTATGATGAATACAGAAACAGAACAGCGATGCGACGTTGTGCTGACCGATGTTATCTTCCTATGAATGAAATTCTTATGGAACAGATAAAACATTATGGTGATAAGGTGAAGTTCGCATTCTATTTCTCGGGTATCGCCATAGAACAGATGCAGCAATATGCTCCTGACGCATTGGAAAGCTTCAAAGAGCTTGTGAAGACTGGTAATGTTGAAGTGATGGCAGGAACTTATGCACATTCAACGGTTTCATTGCATAGCAAAGAGGCTTTTAAAGAACAAGTCGCAAATCATAAGAAATTGATGAAAGATGTTTTCGGCGTGACACCTAAGACATTCGTTAACACCGAATTGATATATTCTAATGAGATAGGAGCTGACGTGGCGGAAATGGGATTTAATCTCATGCTGACAGAAGGGGCAAAACACGTCCTTGGATGGAAGAGCCCTAACTATTTGTACGCTAATTCTATAAATCCAAAGTTACGTCTCTTGCTACGCAATAATATGCTCAGCGATGCAATATCTCTTAATTTCATAAATAATTCATTGACAACAGAATCATTCGTTGAAAAACTTAATGAATGTAAAGAAGAAGTTGTAAATGTCTATACTAACTACGAGACATTCGGAGAAAATTATGACGCTTCTACAGGTATAATGGATTTCATGAAATATCTCCCTGAGAAAATAATCAACAACAGCGATTTTGAATATGCAAAGCCAATTGAAATGCTTGATAAGTTACAGACAATGAGTATGTTTGATGCGCCAATACCACTTTCGTCAATGGGTGTGGAACGCGACCTTTCATTATGGATGGGCAATGACCTTCAAGATGACGCATTAAATACTTTATATTCTTGTGCAAGCAAAATGAAACGTATTAAAGATGAAGAAGTTATCCGCGACTGGAACGCTCTTCAAGATGCTAATAATTTCTCGCATCTTTGTACAAAATATAGTGGCACTTCACCGTATGATTATTATATCAATTACATGAATATCTTAACAGATTTTAAGGAAAGAATAAACGGTTAAAGACGAAAGTCTAATGGTTTTAGAGACGTCAATAATCAGTGGCGTCTCTTTTTGTAAATCAGAAAAACTATTCGGACTCGCTTTAAATTGTCCTTTTAGTGAAGTGTTTTTTTTATATAATTTTAACGTTAAAAAGAATAAGTTCGACAAACTATGAAAAGCAATTATGAATTATTGAAGAAAAAGGTAAGGTTAGGAAGACCAACTAAATTTAAGAAAGAACCGACGTTTGCGGAAAAGTGTCTGACAATGAGCGTTGAAGATTTGGTGAAATTGTGGAATGATGGGATAGATAACAAAGAACTTACTACTGAAGATTTATATTCAATAAGAGATGCTTTTCTTTCAAAAAAAATTTATACAATAGAGATGCAAAGATCTGGTGCTATTTTTAAGAGATTGCGAATTTCTTATGATAAGAGAAATAATATAATACATTGTGCGGGACGAGTTTTCTTTGATTCTATCCCTGATTTATTTCAGTTTTGATGGTGGATATTTTGATGCTCTATAGTTCTAATGACTTTTGATTTACATTCGAAAAAATATCTTTTATTAACTAATTTTTTTTAATACTAAGAATAACTTTTTTGTTATCTTTGCAAAGAGTAGGAAACTATTCTGATTTTCAGTATATGATGGTTGCAATGTATTGACTTATAAATGTTTATAAGTTGATATTATTGTGTGCTTAGATAGTAATAATAATATATAATATATAGAATTAATGAAAACTCCAAATTATCTTTTTGAAACGAGTTGGGAAGTCTGTAACATGGTAGGTGGAATCTACACCGTGTTATCGACAAAGGCAGATGAAGTAAAGAAAAAAATAGGTGATAATTACATAACCATAGGTCCTGATGTGGTTAAGGAATCACATGAGACTTTATATTTCGTTGAAGATACAAGCTTATTCTCTGAATGGCGTGAAAAACTTCTTGAACAAGGACTTAAAGTCAGAATCGGTCGTTGGAAACTTGATAGCAAACCATTGGCTATTTTAATTGACTATACGTCGCTTTATCCAAAGAAGAACGAGATTTTGTCACATCTTTGGGAGGCTTATCGTCTTGATTCTATCCATGGACAATGGGATTATATAGATCCTGTTCTTTTTGGCTATGCTGCTGGTCAGGTCGTCGAAAGTTTCGTGAAATGGAATATTGAAAACGATGATAATATCGTCGCTCATTTCCATGAATGGATGACAGGTTCTGGTGTCCTTTATCTTAAAGAAAACTGCCCTCAAATAGCTACGGCATTTACAACGCATGCTACTTATCTCGGACGCGCTGTCAGCGGCAACGGCCTTGCTTTATATGATGACATGCAGACATTTGAACCTAAAGAGATGGCCGAAAGATTCAATATAATTTCTCAACAGTCAATGGAATATAATGCGTCTCAAAATGCTGACGTGTTTACAACTGTAAGCGAAGTGACTGCGGAAGAATGTAAACAATTCTTGCAACGCGAACCTGATGCCATTACAATTAACGGTATCAATGATGCTTATATCACTGACGAAAATAACGCTGCTGATAAAAGAAAAGTGGCACGAGAAAAAATATCAAATATTCTCCAAATATTGTCAGGAACAAAAATATCTGATGATGCGTTCTATATCCTGAATAGCGGTAGATATGAATTTAAAAATAAAGGCATAGACTTATTTATCAATGCTTTAGGTAAACTTAATAAGACAGCCGAACTTAATAAAGAAGTAGTTGCTGTCATTGCTGTACCTGCTAATATTTCAGGAATTTACAAAGAATTGGCATATAGACTTGACGGTAAGAAGGCTGTAGAAGGTCATACAGATCTTCCTTGTACACATCATATTTTCGGATATGAATATGACGCTGTTCTTAACTCATTGAGAGAAAATGGATTGAATAATAATTCAGAAGATAAGGTTAAGGTGATGTTCGTTCCTTCATATCTTAACGGCAACGACGGCGTCTTCAATCTTAAATATAATGACTTCTTATATGCTTTCGATTTGACAGTGTTCCCATCTTATTATGAACCATGGGGTTACACTCCAATGGAAAGTATAGCTCATGGAATCCCTACAGTAACAACAGACCTCTCTGGCTTTGGTCGTTATATCCAAGATGAGAAATTTGAAAATGAATCAGTCGCTATCATCCATCGTGAAGAAGGAAATGGAATAATCGTTACTGATGACATCGTTAAGGTAATTTTGGATTATACTTCAAAATCTAATGACCAAATTGAAGCTATTAAGAAAAATGCTTTGGAATTGGTTGGAAAATTTAAGTGGAATGAATTGATAGATAATTATTTAGAAGCGTACGATATTGCTTTGGATAAATTAAGAAGTCGTGACTATATGAAACAAGCAAAGAAATATAACGAAATATTACGTAATTTCCATTACGAAAAACAAGATACACCTAACTGGAAGAGAATCGTTGTAGAACCTGTATATTCTGAAGAAATGCAGAAATTGCAAGAACTCTCGCAAAATCTTTGGTGGTGTTGGGACGTTGATGCAACGGAATTGTTCTCATCTATTGACCCACAAGCATGGAAGGCAGTGGAACATAATCCGATAGCTTTGATGAAGAACCTTTCTAAATCACAAATAGAGGCTTTGGAAAATGACGCTGCTTTTGTTGAAAAATTGAATTCAACATACGCTCGTTTTAAAGAATATATGTCGGCTAAACCTGCTGACAATCATGCAATAGCTTATTTCAGCATGGAATATGGCTTGACAAAGAGCCTCAAGATTTACTCGGGCGGTCTCGGTATCTTGGCTGGCGACTATCTCAAACAAGCTTCTGATTCTAATGCTAATATGTTGGCAATAGGTCTTTTATATCGTTACGGATATTTCGCACAAGACTTGTCGGTTTGGGGCGAACAGCTGTCACAATATATCCCACAAAAATTCTCATATCTTCCAATGGAGCCAGTATGTGATGAAAACGGAGAAAAGGTTATCATCAGCATCGCATTCCCAGGACGTTCGGTATATGCAAGAGCATGGCGTGTTCCAGTGGGACGTATCAGCTTATATCTCCTTGATACAGATATTGATGAAAACTCTCCTGAAGATAGAGGTATTACAGGAAAACTCTATGGCGGTGATAGTGAAATGCGTATCAAACAAGAAATGTTCCTCGGTATCGGCGGTATCAGATTGATGGATAAGATTAACGTGAAACCTACTGTATATCACTGTAATGAAGGTCATGCGGCATTCTGTGGATTGGAACGTTTGAGCGTTTATATCACAAAACATAACCTCGATTTCGATGTTGCTAAAGAATTAGTTAGAACATCAACATTATTCACAACACATACTCCTGTTCCAGCAGGTCACGACGTCTTTGAAGAACACCTTATGAGAACTTATCTCTCTCATTATCCTGGACGTATGAATATCAGTTGGGATGATTTCATGAACCTCGGTAAAATAAGACATAACGACCCATACGAGAAATTCTCTATGAGCGTCTTGGCTACTAACCTCAGCCAGGAAGTCAATGGTGTAAGTAAAATTCACGGCCGCGTGTCAAGAGAAATGTTCCAACAAATGTGGCCAGGTTATTTCGCAGAAGAAAATCATATCGGTTATGTTACAAATGGCGTCCACCTTCCAACATGGACCGACTTCTCATGGCAAAGACTTTATAGAGAAGTGCTTGGAAAAGATTACGTTGACGTACAGTCTGACCCTAATGTTTGGGCTAATATTAATAATGTATCAGACGAGACAATATGGAATATAAAGAAAGACTTGAAACACCGACTCACAGAATATCTCAAGGTGAAGGTCGTTGAAGATATGCAACGCCGTCAAGAAAGTCCTTCATTGATTATCAATACAATAGAAAACTTCAATGAAAACGCTCTTATCATAGGCTTCGCTCGTCGTTTTGCTACATACAAACGTGCTCACTTGTTATTCAATAATATAGAGCGTCTTGCTCAATTGCTTAACAATCCAGAAAAACCTGTAGTATTCCTCTTTGCAGGTAAGGCTCACCCTAACGATAAAGCAGGTCAGGATTTGATAAAGATGATTATCGAGACATCAAGAAGAAAAGAGTTCGCTGGCAAAGTGATATTCCTCAATAACTACGATATGGAACTCGGCAAGATATTGACCAGCAGCGTAGATATTTGGATGAATACTCCTACTCGTCCTCTCGAGGCTTCCGGAACAAGCGGTGAAAAAGCTGTTATGAACGGAACTCTCAACCTTTCAGTCCTCGACGGATGGTGGGCGGAAGGTTATCGCAAAAATGCAGGATGGGCTCTTCAGGAAGAAAGAACTTACAGCGACCAACGCTACCAAGATGAACTCGATGCTGAGACAATCTATAACCTCATCGAAAATGAAATAGTTTCGTTGTATTTCAACAGAAATGAAAATGGAATCCCAACACAATGGGTACAATATATCAAGAACGACTTGATGCAAATCGCTCCTCATTACACCATGAAACGTATGCTCGATGATTATTTCGCACAATATTATAATAAGTTGATCGAGAGAACTGACATTATGCGCGAAAACCGTTATCAAAAGGCTTTTGAGATGGCGGCATGGAAGAAAAAGGTTGAAACTAATTGGGATAAGATTGAAGTAGAGTCGATTAAGCTTCCAGATCCAAACGTAAGATCACTCACTTTCGGCGATGTTATCATTGCTGAAGTAACATTGAAAACTCCAGGATTGGATAGAGGAGATGTCGGCATTGAAATAGTGTTCGGAGGACAAGATAGCAATGGTAACGATAAGTTGCTCCAAGTAGAACAATTGCAACTTGTTGACTCTGGCGAAGGATGGGCTCGCTATTACATCAACCTCCCATTGAACAAAGCTGGTGTGTTCAGCTACACATTCCGTATCTATCCAACTCACGAAATGTTGCCTCACAGACAAGACTTCGCATTGGTTAAGTGGATTTAATCAGTTAGGAATGATTTGTAGAGACGCGTCGATCACACAAACAATAGACAATATGTGATTGACACGTCTCATAGATAAAAAAGACATAATACAAGGCGTATCAATGATGATTTTATATAACGATAAATTTTATCATTGATACGCTTTTTTTGAGTTTTTGAATTTCTTTATTTTTGAATTTGATTGTTATGGAAATATCACCTGAAATTATTGATTTGTGCCAAAGTGCATTAGAACAAGAGTTGAAAAATACACGAATCGCTTCCAAGCGACTTAATGAAGCTAAACGACTTACGCCATAATATGGATTTGACACGAATTACGTCACCTACGGAAGAAGACATCGCAAGATTTGAAAGATATAAAAGCGAATATATGACGTTGATGGAATTTTTGAATTAAGGAACTGAGGAATTAAGGAGATTTTGTTCCCTCAATCCCTCAGTTCCACAATTCCTCAGATCCCAAAAAGCGGTTGCTTTTTTTACGGTCTCAATCCCGAGCCTCCTTGTAAAGTAATCGTTTCTCCTGTGACGTAAGATGCATCGTCGGATGCCAAGAACACGCAAACTCTTCCTATGTCTTGCATCGGGTCGGCGAAACGTCCTAATGGAATGCCTTGTATTGTCTTTGCGAAGAGTTCTGGGTAGTTTCCTTTCCATTCTTGCAAACTCTCTGTCATGGCCAAAGGCGCAATCATGTTGACTCTCACGCCGTCGGGACCCCATTCTGTCGCAGCCACTCTCGAAAGACCTCTGATTCCTTCCTTGGCGGCAGCATAGGAGCTCTGTCCTGGCTTGCCGAAAAGTCCTGCGCCAGATGCGAAATTAATCACGGAGCCTTTGCTTTCTTTGAGATATGGAAACGCTTCTCTCATATAGAAAAACGCAGCGTATAATCCTGAATTGATGGCTAAATCGAAATCTTCTTTGGTGTGTTCGATGAGCGACAATCCCGACTTTGAAGCTTGTGCGTTGTTGATTAATGTATTTATCTTGCCGAAAGTCTCAACGGTCTTGGCAATCACTTCTTTGATACGGGCTTCGTCGGCGCCGTCGGCAACCATAGCCAAAACCTTGACACCATATTCTTCTTCAAGTCTTTTCTTTGCGTCTAATAATCTTGATTCTGTTCTTCCTGTGATTACGAGGTTGGAACCTTCTTTTGCAAATGCGCATGCCATGCCGTAGCCGATTCCTTTGCCGCCGCCAGTTATTATAGTTACGTTATCTTGTAGTCTTTTCATAAGTCAAATTTTTAAGTTTTGTTTACATCCTTAACAACGCAAAAATAGAAATATTGTTCGCTTATGTCAATACGATATTTTCGATAATGTTATCGATTTTTTTGAACCGTTGAACTAAGGCCTTAGTTTTTAATTATCTTTGCATCATGGAAACAATCATATCTCATTTGTCGTTGCATCTTGTTGGTAACAAGGCAGCAGAAGAAGGATTAAGTCTTTCTAAATCAAACGTGTCTTTAGACTCAGATATAAAAAATATATTGACGAAATTTTTTCTAAACGCATTCACTCCTGGCGAGTTTTTTCATTTCCATCACGACAGCGGATTAGAATATAATGTGGTTTATGGCGCTGTGTCGAAGATTTTTGACGAGCCGACAGAATTATATGAGCAGTCGGTGAACCTTGCTAAATATCTATATGAAAACAGTTCTCATCCGAAAATCAAAGGAGGCGAGTTTTATACAGTTTATTTCAAAGACTGCATCCACGGGAGTAATACAGTCGATGCCATCGGTCTTTTCAAGACGGAAAATAAAGACACCTTCCTGAAGGTACATCGCGACAAGCATAACTTCCAGCTCGAAAGCGAACAGGGTATCAACGTGAAGAAATTGGATAAAGGATGCCTGATTTTCAATGTGAATGGGGAAGAGGGTTACTCTGTCTCTGTGGTCGATAATACTAACAAAGGTCAGGATGCTTTGTATTGGACCGACGATTTTCTTCATCTGCGTCAATGTAAGAATGAATATGCCAATACGCAAAATGTAATGGCGATGGCGAAGAACTTCGTTACGCAAGAGCTCCCTAAAGAGTTTGAGGTTACTAAGGCTGACCAGATTGATTTGCTTAATAAATCATTGCAGTTTTTTAAAGAAAAAGATAGTTTCAATATTGAGGAATTCGCTAATGAAGTGATAGAACAGCCTGAAGTCATTGAGAGTTTCCATAATTTCAAAAAGAATTATGAGGCGGATAATGATTTGTCGATAGATGATAATTTCATGATTTCCAATAACGCTTTTAAAAAACAACAACGCTCCTATAAAAGAGTCATACGCCTCGATGACAAGATACAGATTATAATAGATGGCAACCGCGACCATGTGGAACAAGGCGAGGACGCAAGAGGTAAATATTATAAGGTGTATTATAATGAAGAAGAGTGATTCAATTATTAGGAATTGAGGTGGTGACGTTTCAATGGTACATTAAAAATAAACACACATTGAAGCGTCTTTTTTGTCAACAGTCAACAGCCTTAGCTCAAAAAAAATCTTTTGTCTTTTATCTTTTGTCTTTTGCCTTTTTATTATATTTGCGAAATATTGAAAACAATTATAAAAGATGTTAATATCAAAAAAAGATAAGTTGGCTCTCACTTTCAAAGAGGCAAAATATACTTATACGCAACTTTTAAGATACTCTCAAATATATGCTGACTCTTTCTCAGCTGTTGCAAAACCTGAAAAAGTCTTAATCTGCGCTCAGAACTCTCCTGAATGGTGTTTCGCTTTTTATGGAACGATGCGCTGTGATGCGATAGCTGTTCCTTTAGACGCTCAGTCAACGAAAAAAGAGATTGAATATGTTATCAATGATTGTCGCCCTGACATCGTATTCATCTCTGAAGATAAACAGGAAATGTTCAAAGACATCAACCTTCAAGGCGCACGTCTTTTTACCAAAAACGATATTGAAATTACGGATGATGTGAATATTCCTGCGACTGACATTCCTTTAGCGGCTCCTGATAAGACAATGCTCATCAACTATACGTCTGGTACGACTGGCTCTCCTAAGGGTGTTATGCTTTCTTTCAAAAACGTTATGTTTAACGTCGATTCTGTAAGTAAGCAAGTGCCAATCTTCCAAGAAGATAGTAATGTCATGATGTTGCTCCCTGTGCATCATATCCTTCCTCTTTTGGGTAGCGTGGTGGCTCCTCTTTATATGGGCGGCACAGTGCATATCGCAGAGGCAATGAACGCAGAGGCAATCATCAAGACTCTCAACTCTGGCAAGGTGTCTATCATAATTGGCGTGCCTCGTCTTTATGATATGCTCGTGAAAGGCGTGATGAACAAGATAAACGCTTCTTTCGTGACACGTCTGCTTTATAAGATTACAAAACTCATCGGCAGTGACGCTGTTTCTAAGACTATCTTCAGCAGTGTGCATAAGAAATTCGGCGGTCATGTTAAATATTTGGTATGTGGCGGCGCTGCTCTGTCAAAGGAAACCGCTACTATCCTGAAGACTCTCGGCTTGTATGTGCTTGAAGGCTACGGCATGACAGAGACAGCTCCTATGATTTCGTTTACTCGTCCTGGAAGACGTAAGGTGGGTTATGCTGGCGAGCTCCTCCCTAATATCGAAGTCAAGATTTCTGAAAAAGGCGAGATTTGTGTCAAGGGCGATAACGTTATGCAGGGCTACTACAAACGTGAAGAGGAGACTAACGACATCATAAGAGATGGTTGGCTTCACACTGGCGATATGGGTATCCTCGATAAATACGGACTTAAGATAACAGGTCGTATCAAAGAAATTATCGTTACATCTAACGGTAAGAATATAAATCCAGAACTTCTTGAAAAAGAATTTATAAACGAAAGTACTTACGTGCAGGAAATAGGTATCTTCCTTCACGATGACGCTCTTCATGCAGCTGTTCGCCCTAATATGGCGGCTATCAGACAGGTGGATTTGGACGCTATGGATGCTCTTATCAAGAAAGAAGTGGAGAACTTCAACGCTGAACAGCCTCAATATAAACGCATCAAACAGTATCACATAATGTCGGACGAATTGCCTAAGACTCGTCTCGGTAAGGTGCAGAGATTCCTTCTCCCTCATATAGTTGATAAACCTAAAACAGAAACAGTTCAAGAGTCGTTGGAAGGCAAGAGCGAGGTTTACAAAATGTTGAAGGCATTTGTCGAAGAGGAGACAAGAAGCATTGCCAACGAAAACGACCACTTCGAAATAGACTTGTCGATGGACTCATTGAGCAAGGTCTCTCTTCTCGCTTATATCGAAAATACATTCGGCATCATGCTTAATGAAGAGTCGATGGAAAATCTTAATACATTGGCAAAACTTACCGATTATATAGAAAATAACGAACATTCTTTCAATACAAACAAAATAACCTGGAAAGAAATTCTCGCTACAAAGACTGATGTTAAATTGGAAAAACCAGGTTTTACTCATTGGTTTACTGATACATTGACAAAAACATTGTTCTCAATATGCTATCGTTTCAGAGTTAAAGGTAACAAGAAATTGCCTAATACGCCTTGTATAATAGTGGCAAATCACCGCTCTGCAATAGATGGAATGTTGATTACTTATAACTTCTCGCATAAGATTAACAAGGATATTTTCTTCTTCGCTAAGGAAAAACATTGGAGATCTAAAATAGCTCAGTTCTTTGCAAGAAAGAATAATGTCATCTTGATGGATATCAATAAGAACGTGCGCCAGTCGTTGCAAGAAATGTGTGCTGTCTTAAAGAAAGGCAAGCATATCATCATCTTCCCTGAAGGAACACGTTCTAAAGATAACACAATGAGAAAGTTCAAGGAAACATTCGCTATTTTAAGCAAAGAGTTGAATGTTCCTGTAGTTCCTGTAGCTATCGCTGGTTCAGAATCAGCATGTTATGGCAAAAGTATTGTTCCAAGATTCTGGAAGAAAATTGATGTCGAGATTTTGGATCCTGTCATGCCTGCAGAAGGACAGTCGGTAGAGAGTTTCCGTGATAAAGTGGCGTCATTGATAGAAAAACGATTGAAGAAATGATTAAGAACATAATTTTCGACTTCGGCGGCGTCCTCGTGGATTGGAATCCTCACTATCTTTTCGATTCGTATTTTAACGATATGGAAAAGTGCAACTATTTCATTGAGAACGTCTGCAATACAGAGTGGAATGCTCAGATGGACAAAGGCAAGCCTTTTGCTGTAGCGGTTCAGGAACGTATTGCTGAGTTTCCGGAATTTGAAGAAGCGATAAGATTGTATCAAAGCGAATGGATGAGGACGATGGGTGAGGAAATACCAGGAATGTATGACTTTATCAAGTCGCTGAAAGAGAAATATCCTGTGATTTACGGCTTGACAAACTGGTCGAATGAGACTTTCCCAATGGTACAGAAGAAATATAGAATCTTCTCTCTGATAGATAACATCGTATGTTCCGGTGACGAGAAACTCCTTAAACCAGATCCGAAGATTTACCAGACGTTATTGGAACGTTACAATCTTAAGGCGGAAGAATCGGTGTTTATAGATGATAATATTAATAATGTAAAAGGCGCGATTGATATGGGAATGAAATCCATACAATTCGTCAATGTAGAGCAATTGCAAAAAGAACTTAATGAATTATTAAATCAAGAATAAATATTATGAAAACTGTAGAAATAAAAAACTTTGAATTATACACCACTGGTGTCATCAGCATCGCTTGGACAGAAAAAGGCGAAGATATTTTTCTCAATGTTGACTTAGACTTGGCTGCAATATTGAAGATGTTGAAAATGGAAGGTATTTCATACGAGAAAGTACAGCAAGTATCAGAAAGTCAACAGCCTTTGAAATTCAAGAAAGTGACATTATTGTTGTTCCAAGACGACGACAAACCAGGTCAGTTCTACACTTCAGAGTGTATGTTTGAAGATGATGAGATAGATATTTTCCACGCAGAGATAAAAGAATAAGATGTCAGAATCGTCTAACAATCAGATTATAATACCCGATCTCCCTGACTTCGCTGCCATCGACTTCGAGTCGGCTAACGGCGATATCAGAAGCGCGTGCAGCGTCGGTATTGTCATAGTGAAAGACAGGGAGATTGTGGATAGATTTTATAGCTTGATAAAACCAGTTCCGAATCATTACTGCTATTGGAACACCAAAATTCATGGAATAAAAAAAGAAGACACAGAGGATGCTCCGATATTTCCGGAAGTATGGCGCGAAGCGGCCAAATATGTGAGAAACCTTCCTCTTGTTGCGCATAACAAAAGTTTCGATGAGCGTTGCCTGAAAGCATGTTTCGCTCATTACAGAATGAGGTATCCTAACTATCAATTTCATTGTACATACAGAACCTCCGTCAAGGCGTTCCCTGATTTGGAAAATCATCAGCTTCATACCGTCGCTGCACATTGTGGCTTCGACCTGACGAATCATCATCATGCGCTCGCTGACGCTGAAGCCTGCGCTCATATCGCAATGGAAATCTTTAATAATTAGGAATTCGTTCTTGATATTTTTATAAAAACTTTTCTTACGTAACATTTGTTACACATTAACTTCTTTCTGTATCGTAGTTTTGCAGTCAGAAATTAAATCAATTAATATAATAATGTTATGAACGAAAAAATGTTTTGTTTCCAATGTCAGGAAACCGCTGGATGTGTCGGCTGTAAGATCTCAGGAGTATGCGGAAAAAATCCGTTGGTAGCTCATGCGCAAGACTTCCTTATTTATATGTTGAAAGGTATCGGTGTGATAGCGAATCATAAAACTTGCGATAAAAAATATTGCGACAATCGTAAGAAGATACACGCTTTTGTTAACGACTCCTTATTCTGTACTATTACTAACGCCAACTTCGATGTTGAAAGTATTTACTCACGTATCGACAAAGCTTTGGAAATTAGAAACTGGTTTAAAGAGCGCGTTTTGTCGAAAGGCGTCACTCTTCCAAAACTCGATGTTCTCGAATGGAACGGAACACGCAAACAATATGACGAAAAAGCTATGACTGTCGGCGTTCTAAGTGAAAACAACGAAGATATTCGCTCTCTCAAGGAACTCAATATGTACGGGCTCAAAGGCATGGCTGCTTACCTCGAACATGCATCGCGTCTCGGCTTTGTAGATGGCGACATCAACGAATACATACTACAGACTCTCGGATTGATAATGACTTGCAACGATGCTGACAAACTCACAGCTTCGGTGTTTAAAACTGGAGAGATGGGAGTGTCGGCGATGGCGTTGTTAGACAAAGCTAATACGACAACATACGGCAATCCGGAAATTACGGAGGTTAATATTGGTGTTGGAACTCGTCCTGGAATCTTGGTCAGCGGTCACGACTTAAATGATATACAGCAACTTCTTGAGCAAAGTCAGGATGCAGGTATCGATATTTATACGCACAGCGAGATGCTTCCTACACACTATTATCCAAAACTGAAGAGATATTCTCATCTGAAAGGAAATTACGGAAACGCATGGTGGAAACAGCGTGAGGAATTTGAGAGTTTCAACGGACCTATCTTATTTACCACCAACTGCATCGTGCCACCGACTGCAAACGCTTCTTACAAAGATAGGGTCTTTACTACCAACAGCACAGGATTCCCTGGATGGAAGCATATCGTGGCTGATGAAAACGGTAGAAAAGATTTTAGCGAGATTATCGCTTTGGCAAAGACTTGTCAGTCTCCAAAAGAAATCGAGACAGGAAAGATTGTCGGAGGCTTCGCTCATAATCAAGTGTTTGCATTAGCCGATAAAGTCGTTGACGCTGTGAAAAACGGTGCGATACGTAAATTTGTCGTGATGGCTGGCTGCGACGGTCGCATGAAAAACCGTGAATATTATACAGAATTTGCGAAGGCATTGCCAAAAGATTGCGTGATACTTACAGCGGGATGTGCTAAATACAAATATAATAAATTAGACCTCGGCGATATCGGCGATATTCCTCGCGTACTTGATGCAGGACAATGTAACGACAGTTATTCTTTGGCAGTCATCGCCTTGAAACTTAAAGAAGTATTTGGATTGGACGACATCAATAAGTTACCTGTCGTATATAACATCGCGTGGTACGAACAGAAAGCGGTCATAGTATTGTTGGCGTTGCTCAGCCTCGGCGTGAAGAACATACATCTCGGGCCTACATTGCCGGCTTTCCTTTCACCGAATGTCGCCAAGGTACTTGTTGAAAATTTCGGAATAAGTGGAATCACTACCGTGGAAGAAGATATGAAGATATTCGGGATTTAAATGAATTATTTATAACAACTTATAAAATTTTCCATCTTTTATTAAGAGACCTTCGTTTAGCATGTCAGACAAAATACGGCTGAGCGAAGGTCTTGTCACACCGAGTTGTTGCGCCGTTGCCGACACAGATTCAATGCTTCCGTTATTCTCGAGATGCTCTATTACGCGGTTACGCAATCCTTTCACGGCAAACGTGCGCATCTTGTTGCTCAGGAAGTTACCTCGGTTTGAGAGCTCTTTCAAGAAAGCACGAAGCACAGTCGGTTCGCTTTGCATGAAGTTTAAAAAAGCCTCTCTGTTGATATGCCACACTACACAATCTGTCAACGCTCTGACTTCAACAGGCATTACGTTAGGAGTGGCGAACAAAAAAGCTGGAGCCATCAATATAGGAGCTTTTAAGTTATCGACGACGACTTCACGATTTTCCTCGCTCGTCATCAGAGCTTCAGCCTCGCCTTCAACAAGAATCATCAAAGAGCGGCATGGGTCGCCGGCGTTGAACATTATTTTACCGGCAGAATATGATTGCCGGCGACAAGGCTGACTTAATAATTTCTGAATCGAAGCATCGTCACATCCGGCAAAGAGTTTTATGCGTTTTATTTCTTCCATAATGCAAAAATAATGAAAATATAGTTATCTTTGCAATAGCTTCTCGTTAAATGAGAATATAATGTAATGTTAACAAAATCAAAATAAAAGCAATGAAGAAGTTGTTTTTAACAATATGTATGTTATTGTCTCTTAGCGCATTTTCTCAAGAGAAAAATTTCCGTCCGGTTCAGATAAATTTCGGTTTTCCATTGAGTACGATAAATGTTAAAAAAGCGAAGGAATATACAAATGCTTTTTCAATAAATTTGTTGGTGGGAATTTCTAAGAATGAGAGAAGTCTCGCATTGGCTGGAATCAGTAATGTAATAGCTAATAATGCGACTGGTTTGCAAATTGCTTCTGTTTCTAACTATATTGGAAATGCTGGATATGGAATAGAAGTTGCTGGCGTGACAAACATAAACAAAGGTTCTTACAATGGTATCCAAGCTAGTGGCGTTTATAATTATTCAGGTTCAGGAAATGGAATTGCTGTAGCTGGTGTTGCTAATATGAGTAAAGGTTCTTACAATGGAATCCAAGCTAGTGGCGTTTATAACTATTCAGGTTCAGGAAATGGAATCGCTGTCGCTGGTGTAGCTAATATGAGCAAAGATTCTTATAATGGTTTGCAGCTCTCTGGTGTGACAAATATCGCAGGTGATGTGAAAGGTCTGCAGTTTGCTGGAGTGGCTAATATCGCCAAGAAAGTCAAAGGTGTGCAGTTCGCTTCTATACTTAATATTGCGGAAGAAAGTAATTTCCCTATAGCTTTTATCAATATCATAAAAAACGGTAAGATGGGCGTGGCGATTACTCACGATATTTTGAATAATAAAGTCGTTTCCTATAGATCTGGTGGTAAATACACTTATGGTATCATAGGCGTCGGTATCAATAAGAAAGTCACAGAAGGAAACAAACTCGTTGCGGAAGCTGGTTACGGTATTCATATTCCTATAACAAAATGCTTTGAAATCAATAATGAAATTAAAGCTACAGCTATAGGTTTAATTTCGGAAAAAACGACTAATAATTTCGGATATTTTCTTTCTCCTTCACTGACTTTGTTGGAACATTATAACTTTTTTGCTGGCGTAAGTGTCAACTATTTCATCTCAAGTTCAAATAATGTTTTGCCAGAAAATTGTTTCTGGAGTAAAGATAGCGAGTATAACCAAAGAATGTATATCGGTTATCAGATTGGCGTTCAGTATGTTTTTTAAGGAATATTGAAATTCATAATTTCAAATCGTAATACATTAAACGAGTTGAAATCTTATTTGTTGGAGGAATGTTGTATTGTGAACGTTCCTCCAATTCGTTGTCATAAAGATAACGGAAGTCATTATGTTCGTAGAATTTTGTAGTTTTACCGTTATTATAAGCATCTACTACAATAAACCTACAGCCAGTCCTCATCTCCACAACTGAATCCAGAACAACTCTCTAAAATTTCTTTGCTGAAAGGAAGGAATGTACATTGTAAATGCAATGAAAAATTACACATACTTCTCAGAATTTAAAATTTTTCGATCTTTCGAAAATTTGCATAAAGACCTCGTTTTCTTCTTCTGATAATGTAGGTGTTTGCAAAGACTTGTTTTTGTCAGCTTCTCTATCGAATCTTTCTGCTGACTTCCCATATAAAATAGGTGATGATTTAAAAAATGTTGCCATAACTTTCGGTTTTAAAATTACTTTGCAAAAGTAAAATCTTTTTTAATGCATGTCAAGAATTATTTTGTTAAAAATTATTAACAATCAGCAAGTTGGTTTAAATGTGCGATGTTGATGAGGATATTACTTTTATTAAATATGTTTAATGAAAAAAATATTTTTATGGTTTTTATTAAGTATATTTAATAAAAATTGTATTTTTGTAGGTGTTATTAAGTATAAGTTATGAAACAATTAATCATAAGGCAAAATTATCTTGATAAAATTTTCAAGTATTTAGGAAAAGAAATGATAATTGTCTTGACAGGTCAGCGCCGTGTCGGAAAGAGTTATCTTCTAAAACAGTTTTGTCAGGAGAAGTCAAAAGAATCAGATGCCAATATAATTTTTATTGATAAAGAAAAACGTGAGTTTGATTTTATTAAAAATTATCAAAATCTTAATGATTATATAGAAGGTAAGTTTGATAAGGGTAAACATAATTATATTCTGATTGATGAAATTCAAGATATTGAGGAGTTTGAACGTAGCGTAAGAAGTTATCGAACAGAAGAGAATACAGATGTCATAATCACAGGAAGCAATGCCAAGATGTTGAGCAGCGAACTGAGTACGATAATTGGAGGAAGGTTTAAGGAAATTTACATACAGCCTTTGAGTTATGAAGAATTCCTGACGTTTCATAATCTTGAAGATAGCGATGATTCGCTTGCGAAGTATATCACTGTAGGAGGAATGCCTGGCTTGAATAAGATTGGCTTGCTCGATGAGGATGTGAGAGAATATCAGAAGGATATATACAATACTGTTCTTCTGAAAGATGTAATAATGAGAAACAATATCAGAAATGTTAATTTTCTCGAAAATCTTGTTACGTATTTAGCTGACAACACAGGAAAAATAATTTCTGCTAATAATGTTAGCAAATATATGAAATCAAATGGTGAAAATATTTCAGCATCGGTAATTCTTAATTATTTGAATTATCTCTCAGACGCATACATAATTAATAAGGTGAATCGTTATGATGTTCACGGAAAACGTTTGTTCGATAGTAATGAGAAATATTATTTCGAAGATAATGGGATAAGAAACGCTATCGCTGGTGGTACTCGTGAAGGTGATATAGAGAAAGTTATTGAAAATGTGGTATATCAAAATCTTGTGCGCTTAGGATATGAGGTTTTTGTTGGACAATTGCAATCGAGTGAGATAGATTTTGTATGCACAAAACCAAGTGGTGAGAAAGTTTATGTTCAAGTTTCATATTTGATTATAAATGAAGAAACGCGTCAAAGAGAATTTGGAAATTTGAAGAAGATACAAGATAATTATCCCAAATATGTCATTTCTATGACGCCATTGATAACCAACAATGATTATGATGGAATTAAACACATACATTTAAGAAACTTTTTAAAAAACGGAATATAAATACTTAATAATAATTTAGACAAAGACAGTTGTCCGTTGACTTAACAATAAATAAATATGAAAAAAATCTCTACCTTATTATTAATATGCTTTTTAGCATTATCGTCTTTCGCTCAGAAAGTCGAACCAACTTGGGAATCCTTGCAGCAACGTGGTTATCCTCAATGGTTCTCAGATGCAAAATTAGGAATCTTCATCCATTGGGGCGTGTATTCTGTGCCAGCTTTCGCTTCTAACGAAGGCTATGCCGAATGGTTCTACAGCGGATTGATGAACAAGGATTCTAATCGTACCGATTTTATGAAGAATAATTACGGCGATGACTTCACTTATCGTGACTTCGATAAGATGTTCAAGGCTGAGCTCTGGAATCCTAATGACTGGGCCGACTTGTTCAAGAAGAGCGGCGCGAAATATGTGTTGCTCGTGACAAAACATCACGACGGCTACTGCCTCTGGGACAGCGAATATTCTCCAGAATGGAACAGCGTCGTGGGCGGTCCTAAACGCGATATTGTCGGTGAACTTACCGATGCAGTACGCTCCGAAGGCTTGAAGATGGGATTCTATTACTCACTTCCTGAATGGACTAATCCAATGCACAGATGGTACATCGACCCAGATGATTCCATTGCTAATTACGTAGATAATCACATGATTCCTCAGTTCAAGGAATTGGTTACAAAATATCGTCCTTCAATCATCTTCTCCGATGGCGAATGGCGTAACTCTGCTGAGCAATGGCACGCTGCTGAACTCATTGCCTGGTATTATAACACAGTGGGCGAGGAGGCTATCGTCAACGACCGATGGGGTCACGGCGCACAATATGGTTTCCGTACTCCAGAATACAGCGCTGGCATCACACAGACCGACAGACCTTGGGCGGAATGTCGCGGCATAGGTCGCTCTTTCGGACTTAACCGCAATGAGCCGCTGTCCAACTATCTCACCTCTAAAGAGTTGATTCGTCACTTCGCGAAGACTGTCGCTGCAGGTGGCGGCATGACTCTCAATGTGGGTCCTGCAGCAGACGGCATCATCCCGATGATACAACAAGAACGTTTGCTCGACCTCGGCAAATGGCTCGAGATAAACGGCGAGGCAATATACGGAACTCGTCCTTATCATAAGTTCTACGAAATGAAAGAAGTGTCAGTCACAAGAACTGATTCCGTGATAGATTTCAACTGGCATCGTAACTCTCCAGATAAATCGATAAGCTACGATAACTTCAGCGCAACTTGGACAGGAACCTTCGTTCCAGAAAAGACAGCTACATATACTTTTGAAGTGGAAGTTGATGATAACGTAAAAGTTACAGTCGATGATAAGGTCATTATAGATTATAATCCATCAAAGGCAAATGAACAGCAAAGCGATGCCGACCAAGCTAAAAACTGGAACTCTACTTCAGCGACAATGAAACTTAAAGCTGGCGAATCGTATTCTATAAAAGTTGAATATCAAGAGAAAAACATCGACGCTATGATGCGATTGCTCGTCTCGTCTAAAGATATGTCTAAGTCGATCTTAAAACCTTTCGACGGTTTCAAGGCGGAATATAAGTGCGAACAGCCATACGTCTGTTATACTACAAAAGATGACAACTTATATGCAATAGCGATAGATTATCCTCAAGACGAACTTGTTCTTGAAATCCCTCAGCCAAAGGAAAACACTATCGTAACTATGCTCGGTTGTGAAAAGATTTTGCCATGGAAATATGAAAACGGCAAGATGATAATCGACACTACACCGCTTAAATACAATGATTTGAAGAGCGATGCGGCTTGGGTGTTTAAAGTTAATAAGTCAATAAGTCAATAAGTCAATAAGTTAATAAGTCAATAAGTTAATAAGTCAATGAAATATATAGCTACTTTGTTTTTGGTTTTGATGATGGTGTCTCATGCTACATGCGGAGTTTTGTTATGGCGACGTCGTAATGAAACAGGAGACTATTCTCGCTACATTCAGGCTGTGCTTAGCTGGGCGTCATCGTTTTTCACAATGACATTCATCTTTCGTACCTGGGCTGAGACCACAACAGCCGATGGTGCCTTCTTTGAACCGGAACATACTTTCGTACCTATTATTTTCCAGATGACATATTTCTTATATCCATTGGAAGTGATTCGTCCAACCGTAGGCCGTACCAAAGTTTATGCGATTCTTTTTGCACCGCTGCTTCTCTTGGTGAGCGTTGGCTTGTGTGCAGGCATTGAGTATACGCCTTTATATACTTACGCTGATGTCTGGAATCATATCGGTGAGTTTAATGTGTTGTTACGTCTGTTTGCGCTCGTAATGATGTTGTTGTATTGTTTCTCGCTTCTTCTTGTACCATACGACTGGAAACAAAGCTGTGCCGACAAAAAGTTTATTATGTCTTATGCACTTGGCTTTTGCCTGATAGGATTGTTACATTTCATAATACAAATCACACACATGTACCAATTTGTACTTTTGCATCAAATAGCATGGTTCGGATTTTTTATGTTGGTAGCATATTATGAATTGAAGGAACGTCTTTTGGTTCCGCATACTGCGGCTGAGCAGGAGATTGCAGAAGCCCCGCAGTCTTCAGATGATAAACTTTGGGCGCATATATTGTTGTCGTTAGATATGAATGATAAGTGGCGTAGCCCTGAATTGAGCTTGACATCTTTTGCTGAACAATTAGGCACCAATCGTACTTATGTGGGAGATGCTTTCAAACGAAATACAGAAATGACATTTGTCGAATACATCACGCATCGACGTATCGATTATGTTGTGGAGACATTGAAGTCAAAACCTGATGTTAATATTCATGAGTTGTTCAACTATGTCGGATATCGTCAGCGTTCCACTGCATGGAGAAATTTTCAGAAAGTGACAGGAATGACACCTCATGAATTTTTGGAAAGAATTAAATAATGAAATCGCCCGTTTCTACGAAGAAACGGGCGATTTTTGTTTATTATGTAATATTGCAACAGGCTTTTGTAAAATTGCAACGCTACATTGTAAAATTGCAACATCAGAAGTTTTGCGGACTTTTTCTTTGTCCTTACCTTTGCGCAAAATTTTGCAGAGGTACAAAATATTCAAAAATATTGGAATTGTATTGTGACTATATGCGACTTGAGTTTTACTATATATACCTCTCTATTATTACTTCCTTGAGAATACAGGAAAAAGAATTACCACATAAATTTAAACAATGAAAAGAAAGTTAATTGTACTAAGTCTCATGCTTAGTTTTCTTGCATTCATCAATGAGATGCAGGCGCAAAACGATGCGTATTTCCAAGACGAGAGCAGTCATGAGCTTCGTTCTCCGGAAGATGGCGAAGGCCTCGACTTCGACGACATGCTGCCAACAGGAGGCTACGGCTTCACCTTCGACCTGTTTGACGAGAACATCGGCAACGGCTTCGAGTTTGACAATTTCGGCAACGAACTTGGCTACAACAGCCTTGAGTTCAGCGGCTTCGACATGACAGCCGATGACGTTTCCTTGGGATGCGGAGTGATGGTTTTGGGATGCCTCGCTTTCGCTTTCGCAAGATCAAGGTCACGGAGCCTGCCGAAGTGATGGAACGAGGATGATTTGTGTAACCACAGATTGCACAGATTACACAGA